>JBFLZA010000880.1:0-3190 GCA_040756535.1 Cyanobacteriota bacterium | reverse complement strand
AACAACAGAACTAAAGGAAAGGAAAATGACTGTCAACACTATTAATCGCAATTCAGGTGCTAATCCAACAGACGCCATTCGTTCCTTCTGGCAAAAGCAATCTAAAAACATAGTGCCACCTCTCGTCGGACTTTTGGTGTTTCTAGTTGTGTGGCAGGTCGTTTCAAGTTCCGGCTTAACCCGATTACCAGGGCCATTGAGTGTTTTTACCGACCAACGGACGAGGGAGTTACTGTTATATCCCTTTTATGACCGGGGTGGATTAGATAAAGGTTTATTTTGGCAAACTTTAGCGAGTTTAGGACGGGTTGCTCAAGGCTACTCACTCGCTGCAATCGTTGGAATTAGTGTCGGTGTATTAGTGGGGACGCAGCCGCTGATTGATCAGGCGTTAGATCCGATTTTCCAGTTCCTGCGAATGGTTGCACCTTTAGCTTGGGTACCCATTGCTCTAGTTGCTCTACAACAAAACCAACCTGCTGCCATATTCGTAATTTTTATTACCTCAGTTTGGCCAATCCTGATTAATACGAAAGAGGGCGTTAAGCAAATCCCTGACGATTACAACAACGTTGCCAAAGTTCTTCAGCTTTCCCGCAAAGAATACTACTTCAATATCTTGTTTCCGTCTGCTCTTCCCTACATCTTCACCGGATTGAGGATTGCGATCGGGTTAGCTTGGCTGGCAATTATCGCTGCAGAAATCGTAATGTCAGGGATTGTAGGAATTGGCTTTTTCATCTGGGATGCTTACCAACAAAACTACATCAGTGAGATTATCTTAGCGGTTGTTTATATCGGAGCTGTAGGCTTAATCCTAGACCGCTCAATAGCATACTTGCAAACAATAATTGCTCCTGGGGAATCGAAATAATTATGAGTCATTAGTCATTCAGGATGAGCAAAACACTCACAAGCAATGACTAATGACCAACGACTAATGACTAATGACTAATGACCAATGACTAAGGACTAAGGACTAAGGACTAATAACTCATGAGCATTTTTGTTGCAGTTGACCAAGTTGATAAAGTCTTTTCATTAACAGGTGGTGGTGAATACGTTGCCTTAAAAGGAATTGACCTCCACATCAAAAAAGGAGAATTCATCTCGTTTATCGGTCACTCCGGTTGCGGTAAGTCTACCCTGTTGAACATGATTGCCGGTTTGTCTTTACCCACTGATGGAGTAGTAACTCTAGAAGGGCAACGTGTGAAAAAACCAGGGCCAGATCGGATGGTCGTATTCCAAAATTATTCTCTGCTGCCTTGGCGAACTGTACGGCAAAATATCGCCTTAGCCGTAGACTCGGTTATGAAAGATATGCCCGAAGGGGAACGTAAGGCAATCGTTGAACAACACATCGATATGGTCGGGTTGCGTCCTCATGCTGACAAACATCCAGCTATGTTATCAGGTGGACAAAAACAGCGAGTTGCGATCGCACGCGCCCTTGCCATCCGTCCTAAATTATTACTCCTCGATGAACCCTTTGGAGCACTTGATGCGCTAACTAGAGGGAACCTGCAAGAGCAGTTGATGAAAATTTGCGAGGAAAACGAAGTCACAGCCATCATGGTTACCCATGATGTGGATGAAGCGGTGCTACTATCTGACCGCATTGTCATGCTCACCAATGGCCCCGGTTCTAAAATTGGTCGGATTTTAGACGTAGATATTCCCCGCCCTCGCAAGCGGATGGAAGTAGTCGAGCACCCCAGCTACTACAGCTTGCGGAGTGAAATGATTTACTTCCTCAACCAGCAGAAACGCATTAAGAAAATTCGGGCGAGAAAAACAGGAGTGGTTGCTCGTCATGGTTTGGAAAAAGTCAATTTAGAAATTGGCTTCGTGCCGCTAACTGCCTGTGCTCCTTTGGCAGTTGCTAAAGAAAAAGGCTTCTTCAAAAAGCATGGCTTAGACGAAGTTAACCTCGTGCGGGAAACGAGTTGGCGCGGCATTGTCGATGGTATGGTTGGAAGCTACTTAGATGCGGCGCAAATGCCATCAGGAATGCCCCTTTGGCTAACTCTAGGAGGACATGAAGACCAACCCTTGTCCGTTGTCAGTGCTTTGACGATGACGCGCAATGGAAACGGTATCACCCTGGATAAACGCTTTTATGACCAAGGGATACATACCTTAGCCGACTTCAAAAAGATGCTGCTCGATTCCCCAGAACGCCAGCACCGAATGGGGTTAGTCCATCCCTCTTCCATGCACAATCTACTCTTGCGTTACTGGTTAGCTTCTGGTGGCATCGACCCTGATAAGGATGTTTCCCTAACGAGTATTCCCCCTGCTCAAATGATCGTCGATTTGCAAGCAGGAACCATTGATGGATTTTGTGTAGGGGAACCCTGGAATACACGGGCCGCAATGGAGGGAGTTGGTTTCACCGTTGCTACAGACTTAGAACTTTGGCCCGGACACCCTGGAAAAGTGTTAGGTGTACGCGAAGACTGGGCCAACACTTATCCCAATACCCATGTTGCCTTGGTCAAAGCCTTACTCGATGCGGGTCAATATTGCGCCGACCCTGCTAATGAACAAGAAGTGCGCGAAATTTTATCGCAACGGGCGTATGTGGGTACAGATAAAGCTTATATCCACCTGGGATATCCGAACGAAGCAGTTTGTCAATTAGATCAACCGATGCGCGAGTATGCCCATCACCTATTCTTCGGAGATGGCGTCAATCGCCCCAGTCGGACAGAACACCTGTGGCACATGACCCAGTTAGCGCGTTGGGGCCACACTCCCTTCCCCAGAAACTGGGTAGAAATCATGGAACGTATCTGTCGGGTGAGTGTGTTTAGTACAGCAGCACGAGAACTGGGTCTAGTAGATGTGAAATATACAACTGGCTCAATCCAGATGTTTGATGGCACCAAATTTACTGCCGACGACCCGATTGGTTATCTCAATAATTTAAAGATTAAACGCGATTTCAGCATCGCAGAAGTCATCCTCGATGCACCCCGTCCTGCGATCGCAGCTTAACAAGTTGAAGGTTTTGGGGTTAGCAAGTTACAAGTTTTTAGGTTAGCAAGTTGAAGGTTAACAAGTTGCAAGTTAATAGCTTTCAAAGCTTCAACCTTCAACCTTCAACCTTCAACCTTCAACCTTCAACCTTCAACCTTCAACCTTCAACCTTCAACCTTCAACCTTCAACCTTCAACCTTCAACC
>JBFLZA010000879.1:0-3193 GCA_040756535.1 Cyanobacteriota bacterium | reverse complement strand
ACTACCCTAATTGCATTTTTTGTAGTTTGCGCCAAGCTAAAAAGAAAAATAAGCTGCAAAGGAGGGTTAGAGCTAGCATTGGGAACCAAACTCCTAACCAGCCAATGCCGCGAGCATAGGTGTCGCGGGTTAATTCGATGTAGTACCGAGCGGGGATAAGGTTGGAAATCCATCCGATCGCAGGTGGGATATTGGCAATGGGATAAATGAAGCCGGATAGTTGGAGCGATAATAAAAAGGCAGTGAAGGCAACGGCTTGGATGGCAGCACTCTGGACTTTGGTATTGCTACCAATAAAAATGCCCCAAAATACACCACAAGCGATGTAAAGTACTGAACCGACAATTGTGGGTGTGGGGTCGCCTGCGAACCGTAAACCTAGAAATAACCATGCTTCTAGATTGACTAACAATAACTCTGCCATGCCGACTAGCCAGAAGGCGGCTGCTTTACCTAGCAAGTATTCTGTGCCTGTCAGGCTAGAGGCATAAACTTGGAGGATTGTTCCCTGTTCGTGTTCTTTTGCTGTTGCTAAGGCTGCGAGTAGTGGGGGAAAGAGCGTGACAGTAATGGCTATGGCTCCTGGGCCGATATACTTTAAGGTTTCTAAGCCAGGGTTGTACCATAGCCGAGACTCGACGTTTACGGGGAGAGGATTAGGATTGCTGCTGCGTAGATTTTCTACAAAAGCATTAGTGGTTGCTTTGGTATAGCCTCGGACAATAGTAGCTGTGTTGGCATCGGTGCCATCGATCAAAATTTGGACCTCGGCATCACGTCCGCTTCGCTGTAAGTTTCGCGAAAAGTCTGAAGGGATAATCAAACCTGCCGAGACTCTACCTCGATCTAGTAGTTGCGGCACATCGACGGCTGGCCCTTGAGCAATGATATTGAATTTGTTGGTGCGCTCAAAGGTGGCAATGTACTCTCGGCTGGTTTGTGTGAGGTTTAAATCCTGAATGGCAAAGTTAATTTTGTTTACCTGTAGGGATACAGCAAAGCCAAACAGCAGCAACAGAATTAAGGGTAATCCTAGCGCCATTGTTAGTGTTAAGCGATCGCGCCCCAGTTGCGTGAGTTCTTTGAGCGTTTGGGTTATGATGCGTTTCGGTCGTACCGCCATATCAATTTTGGATTTTGGATTTTAGATTTTGGATTGAAATTTCTTCCTCATCTCCCCCAGCTTCCCCAGCTCCCTCTCCTAGTCTGCTGGCACGTATAAACCGCGCTGGCGCGATCGCTCGACTACACTGATAAATACGTCTTCGAGGGAAAACTCGATTTCGCGATGGCTTTGAACGGTTATTCCAGCTTCTTGCAGCCAGTTTTTAACTTGGGGAATTTGAGTGCGGGGTTCATCGAGAACGGTATGTAGGCGAGAACCGAAAATCGATACCCGCCAGCGATCACATTTTTGTTTGAGCAAATCTGAAGCCTTCTGCAAGGGGTTGCACTCCCATTCCACTAATTGCCCTGGTTGCTCCTGTTTGACAGAACGTGGAGTTCCTTGTGCCACCAGTTCTCCAGCAACCATAAAACCTAATCGATGGCACTGTTCAGCTTCTTCTAAGTAATGGGTTGTTACTAGTACTGCCATGCCTTCACGGGCAAACTCATTAATCCAGCGCCAAAATTGCCGACGTGCTAAGGGGTCAACACCAGAGGTAGGTTCGTCAAGAAACACGACTTTGGGTTCGTGCATGACTGCTGCACCAAATGCTACCCGTTGCTTCCAACCCCCTGGTAAGTCACCCGTGAGTCTATCTCCTTGACCGACTAAATCACTCATTTGAAGAACCCAGTTTTTCTTCGCTCGTCGGTAACGGCGGGGGATACCGTAAACACCACAGTAAAACTCTAGATTTTGTTCAATAGTCAAGTCATCATAGAGGGTGAATTTTTGCGACATATAACCGATTTTTTGTCGCACTTGGGCACTGCGTAGTTGTCCTGTTTCTCCTGCTAGCAGTACTCTGCCAGAACTGTTACTGAGCAAGCCACACAGTATTTTGATGGTGGTTGTTTTACCAGCACCATTTGCGCCTAAAAGCCCAAAAACTTCACCATATTTAATATCTAAATTGATGTTTTTTACAGCTTGGAAATCCCCGAAGACTTTGTTGAGATTTTGCGCTCCGATCGCTGTTCCTGACGATTGTTCTTGGCGAAAAATTCGGGGGTAGTGGCTTGCAGCAGTCTCGCCTTTGAGTTCTCGCAATCGGGCGACAAAGGTATTTTCTAACGTTGGGGTATCGGTGGCAAAATGTTCGACTTGAATCTGTTGCGACTCTAAGATGTGCCGAATGCGATCGCTACTCTCCTGGGGTTGTGCCGTTAGTATATCTAAGCGATCGCCAAAGCGTTGCACGTCTGAAACGATATCCCGCACATCCGGGTTGTTCTTCAGAACATCCTCAGCTTGGTATAGCTGCGCCACAGGTAGGTAAACTTCTAACCGTTGCACCCCTAAACTCGCTTTCACCTTGGCAGGGGTGTCGCACTGCTGAATGTTGCCTTCATACATCAACGCAATCCGTGAACAGCGTTCTGCTTCATCCAGATAAGGAGTGGCAACGACTGTAGTCATGCCTTCAGTAACGGCAAGTTCCGCTAAAATATCCCAGAACTCACGGCGTGACACCGGATCGACGCCTGTTGTTGGTTCATCTAACAGCAAAATCTGCGGTTGATGAATCAGCGCACAGCACAACGCTAGTTTTTGCTTCATTCCCCCCGAAAGCCGTCCCGCTAAACGGTCTTTGAACTGTGCCAAATCCAGCAACTCTAGGTAATGTTTGCTGCGGGTTTTGAATGCCGCCTCACTCACCTCGCGCAATCCTGCTGTGTAGCGTAGATTCTCCCCAATGCTCATATCCTGATAGAGGCTGAAGCGCTGAGTGAGGTAACCCATTTGCAGGCGCACCGCTCTAGGTTGAGCTCCAAGCACTTCAACGATGCCGCTTGTCTGAGGCATGACACCGGAAAGAATCTGAAAGGTTGTAGTTTTGCCTGCCCCATCCGGCCCAATTAGCCCGAAAATGTCCCCTGGATAAATGTCCAAGTTCAGTCCTGCTACCGCTTCACGGTTTTGCTTGCCGTAGCGGTGCCACAAATCTCGGATGGAAATCACAGGGGCGTTAGCAGGCTGGGTTTTAGCACCTGCTTTTTGAATTGCAGTCATCGTCCTAAAAAC
>JBFLZA010000878.1:0-3193 GCA_040756535.1 Cyanobacteriota bacterium | reverse complement strand
GGCAAGCGGACAGAGAACTCTATCAAGGGCTAAAAGCTGGGGAGTTCTGTTATGTACTCAACTCTCGGCAGATGGGCAAGTCCAGCTTGCAGGTGCAAACAATGCAAAGGCTGCAAGCAGAAGGCATTGCCTGTACCACCATTGATATTTCCGATATTGGTTCCCAGGAGGTTTCCCCAGATAAGTGGTACGGGGGTTTCGCATACAAACTAGCAAGCAGTTTCAATCTCTTTGAGGCGGTCGAGTTTATGAGTTGGTGGCGCGATCGCGAAATGCTCTCCCCCGTGCAGCGCTTAGGAGAGTTGATTGAACAAGTGTTGCTAGCGCAGGCAGAGCAAAAGCTAGTCATTTTTATCGATGAAATCGATAGTGTTCTTAGCTTAAAAGAGCCACTGGACGACTTTTTTGCCCTGATTAAAGCTTGCTACAACAAACGTAGTTACAAACCACAATACAATCGACTCACGTTTGCTTTGCTAGGAGTGGCAACGCCGTCCGATTTAATTCGAGATAAGACGCGATCGCCATTTAATATCGGACAAGCAATCCATCTATCTGGCTTTGCTCTGGCAGAAGCGATGCCATTAGCTCAAGGATTGGCACAAAAAACCGACAATCCTCAGATAGTACTCAAAGAAATCTTAGCTTGGACAGGAGGGCAACCCTTTCTCACTCAAAAGATTTGTAAGCTGGTACTGATGTTCTCCTTACCGATTACCGCAGGTGACGAAGGGGCTTGGGTAGAGAACTTGGTAAGGACACAGGTAATTGAGAACTGGGAAGCGTTCGACGAGCCAGAGCATCTCAAGACGATACGCGATCGCATAATCTGGAGTCAGCGCAAGGGTCAGTTGCTCCAGTTGTATTATCAGATTTTGCAAACTGGAGAAGTTAAAGCCAATGACTTGCCGGAACAAATGGAATTGCGGCTTAGTGGGTTGGTAGTCAAGCAGCAGGGCAAGTTAAGGGTTTATAACCGCATTTATCAGTCTATTTTTAACCGGAATTGGGTTGAGAATGCCTTAGATGAAGCAGGTTTACTGCCTAAAGTAGCTTCAAAATCAACTCCCTCTAAGGCAGAACTTCAGGCTATAGAGCGGGTTGTTTCTGATGCCTTGAAACAGTTTGAGTTCCAACAAATTGAGGCTTTAATCCTAGCAATGCAAGCAGGACAAACCTTAAAAGCCCTAGTACAGGATGATTGCCCACTACAAAACTATCCAACTGTAAGTCCTCTCTATACTTTACAGACAATTCTTGACAATATCTACGAACGAAATAAGTTCAAAGCTCATACTAGTAGAGTCAACGGCGTGAGTTTTAGCACCAGTGGACGGCGCATTATCACTGTTGGTGCAGACGGCAGAGTTAGAATTTGGGACCTTTCTGGGCGGCAAATAGTTGAATGGGAGAGTAATCGAGGCTCAATCTGGGAAATGAGTTTTAGCCCAGATAGGCAACTCATTGCCACGATAGGATTGGATGGTACCGTCGGACTCTGGGAGCTGCCAGGACTGGAGTTAGCTCATTGGAACGCTCATCAGGGTACGGTTAGATGTGTGACTTTTAGCCCAGATGGGCGAATAATTGCCACTGTTGGGGACGATGACGTTAGGCTTTGGAATCTGTCTGGGCAGCAGCTAGCTCAATGGAATACTAGTCAGGACAAGGTTGTGCATGGAACTTTTAGCCCAGATGGGCAAGGCTTTGCCACAGCAGGTGAGGACGGCACTATTCGACTTTGGAATCTGTCTGGGCAGCAGATAGACCAATGGAAAGTTGATCGCGGCGGAATTATCGATGTAAGCTTTGCCCCTAATGGTAAGCAAATTGCTACAGTCTCAAAGAGTGGCAAGGCGAAGCTTTGGAATCTGTCAGGACAACAGTTAGTTCAATTTAATTACTCTCCATTTTTAGTTGGGAAAGTGAGTTTTAGCCCAGATGGGCAGCATCTTGTCACAGCAGGTTTAGATAGCACAATTGAACTTTGGAACAATTCAGGGCAGCAGTTAGCTCAACTGAAAGGTCATAAGGGTTTGGTCAGGAGTGTGAGCTTTAGGCAAGATGGGCAATACCTTGCTACCGGAAGCGCAGACGGGACAATCCGCCTTTGGGATTTATCAGAGAAGCATTTGGCTCAATGGCATGGTCGTCAAGGTGTAATCTGGAGTGCAAGTTTCAGCCCAGATGGGCAGCGCCTTGTTACGGTAGGAAAAAGCAGCATTGTAAAGCTTTGGGATCTATCGGGTCAACTACTAGCTCAGTGGCAGACTTATCATGGCTGGTTGACAATACTGAGTTTTAGCCCAGATGGTCAGTCTATTGTTACAACTGGAGAAGACGGACTAGCCCGACTCTGGAATTTGTCTGGACAGCAACTAGCTAAATGGAACGCCTATCAAGGTAGGCTCTTGGATGTTGGTTTTAGCCCAGATGGGCAGTGCTTAGTCCTTGTCGGAGAGAACCGTACAGCTCGACTCTGGAATTTATCTGGGCAGCATTTGGCTCAATTTTACGGTCATCAGGGGCAAGTCAGGATAAGCTTCAGCCCAACTGGACAGCAGATTGCTACAGCAGGAGGAGAGGGGACAGTTCAGTTGTGGAACTTTTCCGGGCAGCATTTGGCTCAATTTAACACTTATCAAGACTCAGTTAGGAATGTGAAGTTTAGTCCAGATGGACAACTCCTTGCTACGGCAGGTGGGGTCAGTACAGTCCAGCTTTGGGATCTATCTGGACGGCAACTGGATCAATGGAACACTGCTCAGGAAAAGATATTAGCTGTCAGTTTCAGTCCGGATGGGCAGCGCCTCGCTACGGCAGGATGGGACGGCACAGTCCGAGTTTGGGACTTGTCCGGGCGGCGAATTGCTCAATGGAAAGGTCATCAGGGTGAAATCACGAGTATGAGTTTCAGCCCCGATGGTCAGTGCCTTGCTACAACGGGAGAGGATGGCATGGTAAGGCTGTGGCGGATTGAAGGATTAGATAAACTGCTCTCAAGGGGCTGCGACTGGCTTAAAGATTACTTTGTTGCCCATCCCGTAGCACAAGAAAAACTACAGGTCATCACCGCTGGAGTGGTATCGTAACGATTGACCAGTTGAATCACGCGATCGCCAACTCGGTACACCACCTCTCCAGTTACCACTTCTGGCTTCCCATCTTTTTTAGGGTTAAAGATAGGCTGCAA
>JBFLZA010000877.1:0-3201 GCA_040756535.1 Cyanobacteriota bacterium | reverse complement strand
AATAATTTATCGTTGGCACGACAAGCTTTACCTATGGTTTTGCAAGCAGTGCCAGGTTTTGTCCCTGCACAGGAGATGCTGCAACGTTTAGAAGCAGCCGCAGAGCAATCCACCGATCTGATTGACTCCCTCAGGTTAAGAGAAATCAATTATATTATTTTCCCAAACTGGAGTTTATCAGAAGATCTCCTCACGCAGGAGCTAACCCATGTTATCGAAGCGATCGCCAACCATCCCGATCAAAGTAAGATAACCCTACTGATATACATCAACGGCATTTCTGAAGAGGATGCTAATTTGCTCCTATCGGGTGTGGTGATGAATCTGGTCATCCAAGAAAAGTTGGAAGTGGAAAACCTGGAAATCTCTCTCGTTGAAAAATTAGAGCCAAGTCAATGGGAAGTGCTTGTGCCTCACCTCCAAGCTCGGATTAGTTTAGCGCATGAACATCAAGAGGCGATCGCTCTAGCCAAAGTGGCGAATCTGCCCAGTCGTGAACTCGATAGTCTATCCGAAATACGCTCGTTTCGGTAGGATTCAACCCGATTTGCACTGCTTGAACGATGAACGCTGCCAACACCCAACCCCTTGTTAAATCCAACTTTGATGGTCAGGTATTCTTTTATTGTCTTCCCAATGAATACCAGCATTTAAGTATTTGTCTGGCGGAAGGACTCAAGCAACTAAACGTTCCCTTTCACTCAAATATTAATTATTTCCAGATTGACGCCGAGCAGGAAGACTATCTCTTTCGTCATGACCCCAGTGTGACCCCTGATGATTGCGATATTGTGGTGGTAGAAAAAGCATGGGTGACACACCTGCACTCCCTGCCAGAAAACTTGTTTCATTCTGGACGAAACTATGTCACGGTCTATTTAGATGATATGGATGGACCGCTTACACCGGCTTGGTATCCAGCTACTCGGAATTTTGATTTCATCTTTAGAACCCATCTCAATAGTCAGACAAAATATCCGCCTAACTTTGTTCCTTGGGTCTTTGGACTATCGAATCGCATCCTCCAGGAAACTGGCAATCTGCCAAGCTTTCAGGACAGAACCCTTAGCTTGCTGGCGAATTTTAGAATCACCCAAGAGAAAGTAACACTGATCTTCTTTGAAGATATCGAGCCTCCACAGCTTCCGGGTATGGTGAGAATTAACCCGACGCAGTTGAGGGTAGAACGTTCCCTGAGGCAGGTCTTTCGCGACCAGTTCTGTTCCCGGATCGATCCAATTTTATCCATTGACAAGACAATCGACCAGTTCAATCAACCCCCCTCACATCCGTATCACGCTTTACAGTGGTGGCAAACGGGTCAGCGCCATCACCCCAATTACTACCAACGATTGAAAACAGCGGCAGCTTGTGCGACCTTTGGGGGATATGTGGTTCCAGAGACGGGCAGCCACCCTCCGTACTTGGAGTGGTGGGATAGTTGGCGCTTTTGGGAGTCATTGGCAGCAGGTTGCGTGATGTTTCACGTCGATTTAGAGAAGTATGGTGCTGTACTGCCGGTGATGCCGAAAAACTGGCAGCACTACATTGGCATTGATTTAGACAACCTGGAGGAGACCGTCCACCGCATTGCCACTGACCCAGGCATTTTAGAACGCATATCACAGGCGGGACGCCAGTGGGCGATTGAGAACTATAGTCCGGTTCCGACAGCGATGCGATTTCTGGAGACGATTAAGGGTAAGCCTGCATCGGGAGATAGAAGGTTACGGAGGAAGGATGATTCACTGACACGTTCACTACCCATTCCGCTGAGTGACATTAACTTCATAATTTTTCCCGATTGGTTTCAGGACGAAGACTCTATAGCTTGGGAATTGCAGCGAGTAATCAAAGGGATTGCCAGCCATCCCGATCGCAGTAAGATTGCCCTACTCATATACACCAACGGCATTTCTGAAGAGGATGCCAATCTGCTCCTATCTGGTGTTGCCATGAACCTTCTTATCCAAGACGATTTCAATGTTGAAGACCTGAAAATTTCCCTAGTTACAACCTTGGAAACCAGCCAATGGGAAGCTCTTTTGCCCCACCTCAAGGCGCGAATTATTTTGAACTATGACAATCAAGAGGTACCCTGCACTCATCAATTAGAAACAATCCCAGTTGAGCAACTTGATAGCCTTCTCCAAATCTGATAGTTTATGGAACTTACTGATTGGCAAAGACAGGCAGAAGACTGTTTGGCGCGAGATAACTACGCTGAGGCGATCGCGTTCTATGAGCAGTGTATTGAAGCTAATCCTAATCTTCTAGATTACTATTGGAATTTAGGACTCGCTCTGCTTCTAGCAGGAGATGAATCAGAAGCCCAAGCTGTTTGGTGCAGTTCCCTCTTACAGCTTAAATTAGAGGAATTTGAGGCAGGGATAGGAGATCTTATTAAGCTATTAGATACCGAGGGAGCAAAGCGCCTCCAAGCAGGTCAATTCCAGCAAGCCGAACGGATTTATGGACAAATCATAGAACAAGACTCTACAAATAGTGAAGCGTATAAAAATTTAGGCACCGCTGTCTTTAAGCAAGGGAAACTCGAAGAGGCACTGGCTTACTACCAGCAAGCCCTTGCTTTGGAGCCAAATGATGCTAACCTCTACTATCAACTGGGTCTTATCTTACACAAGCAAGGGAAACTCGAAGAGGCACTGGCTTACTACCAGCAATGTCTTACCCTTAATCCGAATCAGGCTACAGCTCACTACAACTTAGGTTCTGCCTTTCAGATGCGAGGCAAGCTAGAGGAGGCGCTCAATTGCTACCAGCAAGCTCTTACCTTGGAGCCAAACTTCGTGTTAGCGCAGCAAAACCTCGGTACTATTTTTCAGGAGAAGGACGAAACGGAGAAAGCTATAGCCTGCTTCAATCGATTGATAGAAATTGCTCCCAATTATGCGGAGGCTCACTATAACTTAGGCTGGGTGATACAAGAAAGCCAGTTGGAGACAGCTATAGCTTGCTATAGTCGAGCGATTGAACTCGATCCTAACCACACAAAAGCTCACTGGAATCGGGGCTTAGCGCTGCTGCTTTTAGGAAGATATAAAGAAGGGTTTGCCGATTACGAATGGCGCTGGCAACGGGAGAAGACTCCACCGCGCTTTTTTACTCAACCTGTTTGGGATGGCTCAAATCTTGAAGGGCGCACCATCTTGCTCCATTGCGAACAGGGTTTGGGCGATA
>JBFLZA010000876.1:0-3205 GCA_040756535.1 Cyanobacteriota bacterium | reverse complement strand
TTGAAGATGCCGGATTTGTGCGCTTGCTGTTCGTACCCCAAGCGAATACAGATGCGATCGCCAGAGCCGAAGGCATCCCACCTGAACAATTTGCCCTCATCCCTCAACTAGAATCCCAAGTGCGATCGTACCTCGATGAGCGGCGACTCTTAGGAGTACAAGTGCGGTGCTTAGAACCCGATTATGTAGGCGTGTCGGTACAAACCGAGGTAGCACTAGAACCGGAGTACAACAACTACCGCGCCCAAGAAGAAATCTTATTTAAACTCCGAGTTTCACTCTACCGATTTTTCAATCCCCTCACCGGTGGCCCCGATGGCACCGGCTGGCCCTTCGGTCGTCCCGTCTACCCTTCCGATATTGTTACCTTGTTCCAGCGAACACCTGGCGTTCGCTACTTAGGAGTTGTCCAACTTTTTGAACTCAGTAAACAAGATGGCACATGGGTGCGAACTTTACCCCTAGACCCCGTAATTAATCCCGGCCCCCAAGGGCTAGTGTGTTCTTGGGCAGATAACCGCCTGCGCTCTGCTCACGTTATCAACCTCATCCAATGAGACGATTAATAAGTTGAAGGTTAGCAGGAGGAATAAATAGAAAATGGACTGTAGATTATGAATGATAGAAAAACTAATTAATTCATAATTCACAATTCATAATTCACAATTCATAATTCATAATTCATGACACACGCTCGTTCTGGTCAAAGCCTGTATCTGCAACTTACCCCCATGCAACTCTCCGAGGTCGCACCCTTGGCAGGCTCAGAACTAACTGGGACGATGGCAACCACCACAGCAATCACTGACTGTAATGTGTTGCTGCACCCCGGAGAACCCAGTGAAATGGTGGTGCATTTAGAAAACTTAGGAAGGAGTACGCTGCAATTAGACCTACAAGTTGAAGGAGACTTCCCATCCGAGTGGTGCCGGATTGGGATGGAGGGTCGTGAACTGCTTCCCGGTCAAACGATGGAAGCAGTACTATACTTTCAACCGCCGCCCAACTTCTATGAGGATAATCAACTTCAGGCTGAATCTTTAATCCTGGATTATCGCAGCCGTCTTTACGCTTACTACACGCCCGCCAATTCAGATCGGAGACTATTAGAGTCTGCTGCCTTCAACCTTTACCTGCGTCCCCGCAGTCTCTACCTTGATTTTTTGCCGATTCTTTACCGGGAAGTTGACTTTATCGGTCGCTTCTTAAAAATATTTGAACAGGCGTTTGAACCCATCGTTCAGAGTTTAGACGTTTTGTGGGCATATCTCGACCCCCTCACTGCACCCAAAACACTGCTTCCTTTTCTCTCCCATTGGGTTGCATGGCCCATGGACCCTCGGTGGAGTTTGCAAAAGCAGCGTCGTCTGATTCGTCAGGCGATGGAAATCTACCGTTGGCGAGGAACACGGCGGGGTTTGCGTTACTATTTGCATCTTTACACCGATTTACCTCTAGACGAAGAAGTCCCTCAAGAAGCGAACAAGCACATCGGAATTGAAGAAGTCTTCGGAGATGGTTTTGTTCTCAGTACAACTCGCATGGGCGAAGATTCAATTATCGGAGGTGGACGCCCCTTTCACTTTATCGTTACCCTGCGTCCCGACTCTGGTATGCAAATCGATGAACGCTTAGTACGGTACATCATCGATCAGGAAAAACCTGCATTTTGTACTTATGAACTTTATATCGAAAATCGTGAGGAGTTAGGAGTCAGGAGTCAGGAGTCAGGAGTCAGGAGTTAGAAGTTAAGTGTTAGGAGTTAAGTGTTAGGAGTTAAGTGTTAGGAGTTAGAAGTTAAGTGTTAGGAGTTAAGTGTTAAGTAGGTAGGCACAAATAAACGAAGTTATGTCAACGAATGTTAAGAGACTGAAATCCTCTTCCCTTCTGAATTCTGAATTCTGACTCCTGAATTCTGACTCCTGACTTCTGCCTTCTGCCTTCTGCCTTGCCTAAACGACAAATATTAATGCCCACCTACTTAGTAGTTAGTAGTTATAATTCTCAATCCAAAATCCAAAATCCAAAATCGAATGACTCAATCATTTCCTCCGCCTCCCATTAAACCCTTAGAACGTGTGCAAGTCCGTGATGGCCTCCTCATGAACGCCGATCGCTGGCGTCGGGCCCACGAGTATCATCACGATCGCCAAAATATCCACTACCAATCCCTCAACCAACCCGGCATTGTTTGTGGATTGGGGGTAAAACTCATTCCCCCGCCGACTGAAGTTATTTCTCAATACCGTGATGGACGGTGGTTGCAAATTCAACCGGGAATTGCCATTGACTTAGTTGGTAACCCGATTGTCGTTCCCGAACCGATTGAATTTCGGATTGCATCGGAAAATCTCACCCCAGACCCCCTAACGGTGTACTTAGTGGTGAGTTACGTCAATCCAGAAAAACTGCGCCGTAAAGAACAACGCGACATTGTTCAGGAAACCTTTCGCATTGATGAAAAAAGCAGTCCACCAAGGGAATTAGAGGTGGAGTTGTGCCGCATTCTGTTAGAACCGGGTGCTGTCGCTGGGCCAGAAGCAGCACCTTTGCAAAATCCAGCAGATGTCTTCTATCCAGACTCTAACTGCTTGGACTTACGTTACCGTACTCAAGTGCGATCGCGTCCTCAAGCAGTTGTGCAAGTGGCCCAAGTCAATCCTGCATCAACAGTCGATACCAAGAGTTTATCGAATCTTTCCTATCTACTTCAATCCGTTAACGCTCTGTACCCTGCCTTAGACGGTGTTGAGGAGATTGGGCAGATCACCCTGCAACCAGAGGAAAAGGGAGAAAGAACCAAGCTTTTGGACTATGACCTACTTTACTTCAATTATCAACACTGCCAGTTTTTGAAAGAGCAGCAGTGGGACGTATTGAGACGGTATGTAGAAACGGGTGGGGTTCTGCTAGTGGAAGCCTCTACAGAGGGAACCAATATTAAAGAACTCACCACCGTCAAACAAGAATTACAAAAAGCGATCGCCAATTTTGAACTGAGTGGAAATACAGTAGACGATGCTGAATTATCGACCCTCCGACAGGAGCTAGAAACTGAGTTAAAAAGTGTAAGATCAGAGTTAGAAGAAAAAATCAATAGTCTTTCACTTTTATTTAAAGACTTTGCTCAAAATCTAGGAACATCTTTAGAATCCCTCGATCAATTAAACCGCAATCATCCCCTACGAACGCGACCGTTTCTATT
>JBFLZA010000875.1:0-3206 GCA_040756535.1 Cyanobacteriota bacterium | reverse complement strand
GCCGCCCGTGCCAAAGGTGGTGTCAAGCGTGCCATTGCTGTTGTAGCGCGTCAGGGCAAAATCGTTGTGAACACGCCCTGCCACCACAATCTTGCCATCGCTTTGCTGAATCACGCTCAAGCCAGTGCCGGTGGAGCCGTTGAAGTCGGTGGTGACTTTGCCGCCTGTGCCAAAGGTGGTGTCAAGCGTGCCATTGCTGTTGTAGCGTGTCAGGGCAAAGTCGTCGTTGAAACTGCTGTCGCTGGTGAACCCTGCCACCACAATCTTGCCATCCGACTGAATAAGGACATCTCTCGCTTCATCATAGTTGCCATTAAAATTGGTGGTGACTTTACCACCGATGCCGAAGGAGAGGTCTAAATCCCCTGCTGCTAACACACCGGTATACGCTGTTTTTGCTTCCAGTGAGAATGCTAGTGGAACAGTAATTTCGCCCGTCTTCACCTGCAACTCCCAATCTCCGTCCAGTGCCGCGTTGCCAATCCGAGTTGCCGAAGCTGCTACCGCTACCCCAGTTAACTCACTCAACTGATGAATGAACTGCCAACCTCTGTCGCCCTTGCCCACCTTGCATCCATAAATCAGCAACTCTGCTACATCCGTCAGTGCCTCTGCCCAAGCCTGAAGTTGCCAAGCATAGCGATTCACTGTCTCCAAACTCAGCTCGGTTGCACCTAGTTGCACCCGTCCTGGTGAGCCATGCGAAACCATGTGAACAGCCGTCAAATGCTTACGCTGTGCCAAAACTTCGCTAATCTGCTCAACGCCATCTCGCATCGCATCTAGCACGATTACCTCAACACGCGATCGCACGCCTGCAACCAAATCTGGATAATCCGTCACTGCCGAATCAATAAAGACAATTTCGCGGGTAGCGGAGGCTTGAACACTGAGGTTTTGAGAAGCGAATTGAGGTCTGTCCAAAGTCGTTGTCATGGGTTGATCTCACACCTAAATATAAGGAACGGCAGCACATCAGAGCGGCAACAACAATCACCGCACCTGCTCTGCTCACCAGAGGTAGGAAACTATTAGCTCAATTGGAACTGGTTAAACCAAATGCTTGGTCTAGGAGAGGCTGCAACAACAGCCAGAGTGATTGAAAACCTTAACCTTATTTCAGTAATCGGACGAGCTAATGCTCTCAGCGTCAGTCTGTTTAGATGAACTAATAATTGTACTCAGTGAATATAGATTCCTAAGGTAGATCACCCAAATTGCAAAATATACTATAGCTCTTTGGTTTCCAGTATTTTCTTAACTTTCTTTACGATAAGTTCATATAGAGGGTATGTAGGCAGTTCTAAATCAAGGTGAGTATGTTAAAAAAGAATGCAGAATACCGAATACAGGAGTTACAGAAGTCCAGAATGTATATTCATTGAATTCCTGGCTAGAAGAAGCTTTATTCTTGCCTCCTGAACTCTTGAATTCCTGAACTCCTGAACTTCTAATTTATTAACATAAGTCAGTTGAATTCTTTCTACCTACTTATCTATAAATAAATCTTTAAGCAGTGAGGCGGTTCAACATCAGCGCATATAGCAATGTTGCAACAGAATACTGGTCTCTAACAAGCTCTGTTGAACAGAGAGATAGGGTTTAATAACATCAGCTTGCGGAATACAACTAATCTATTTTTTTAAGAAAAGAGTAATTAGTTATAAAATTCATAAGGTTTTATAGAAAATCATTTATACAAATCGAAAAATATATTAATAGTTATACTTTAATATATTTTCAATATATTTCTATTATGATTTTACCGCTATTAATTAAGCCGGACTTGAAATGCTTGACCTCTGGAATATCGCCGCTATCGATCAACACGCGCACAACTTGCTAACGGAATCATCTGCGAATGGTTATCCCTATCCAGCAGCTTTTACCGAAGGCAAGGAGGGCGAAATCGTCAATCATCACGCTCGTAATAGCTTGTTTTACCGCCGGAGCTTGCGGGACATTGCTCAGCTTTTAGAGTGCGAACCAGAGGAAGAAGTAATTGTTGATCGTCGCAAAGAGTTGGGATTAGAAAAACTAACACAGCGATGTTTCCAGGCATCGAAACTGAAGGCAATTTTTCTAGATGATGGCTTTTTACCTAATGAAATTCTCCCAGTGGAATGGCACGCACAATTTGTTTCAGTGCAGCGCATTTTGCGATTGGAATATCTTGCCGAAAATCTCTTAAGAGAGATAAGTGACTTTAACACCTTTCTAGAACGTTTCCGTAGCGAAATTGACCCTCCACCGGCTGGGGTAGTCGCGTTAAAAAGCATTGCTGCTTACCGCACAGGTTTGGATATTCAACGAACGCCAAGAGATTTCGCTGAGCATCGCTTCTATCAGCTTAAGAAAGAAGCTCGATATCAGCCAGTGCGTCTTGCGGACAAACCGTTAATCGATTTCTTAGTAGCACAAGCCTTGGAAATTGCCGCGAAACACCGAATACCTGTACAATTCCACACAGGGTTTGGTGACCCTGACTTGGATTTGCGACTGAGTAACCCGCTTTGTTTGCGATCGCTCTTAGAAGAGAGATGCTTCCGTAATGTACCCATTGTCCTGCTGCACGCTTCTTACCCTTACGCCCAAGAAGCAGGATATTTGGCATCTGTCTATCCTCAGGTTTATCTCGATTGTGGGTTAGCGGTGCCCTTTTTGAGCGTTGCTGGGATGCGTAGGGTGATGCAGCAGTTGCTCGAACTTGCGCCGACGAGTAAGCTAATGTATTCCTCCGATGCTCACAATATTCCAGAGTTGTATTACCTAGGGGCAAAATGGGGACGAGAAGTCCTCGCACAAGTTCTAGATGAGGCGATAAAAGATTCAGATCTCACGGCAAAAGAGGCAGAATCAGTAGCGGCGGCAATTTTATGCGAGAATGTTCAAGCTCTGCACTCGTGGACTACGATGTAACCTGGAAATCTTTTCTAACTCCGAAAACAGGATATGGCGGTGGTAAGGATTTCCCAGAAATAACTTATCCAATCTTCTCTCGCCTATCACTGAGTCAGGGACAGGCAAGATGCCTATCCCACAAGAGGTAACTAGATATTTTTTTGTTTGGAAATGTCTTTTAGACATCTCCGAAAATGCTCAAAAGCATTTATAGATAGGCTTTTAGCTGGTCAAATGCCACCTGCCTCTCTCAACGCATTCAACGATTTATTAGGATTACAGACGGTTGGAGAGCAAAAGTTGGA
>JBFLZA010000874.1:0-3207 GCA_040756535.1 Cyanobacteriota bacterium | reverse complement strand
AGCGAAAGCGTTAAGTCATCCACCTGGGGAGTACGCCCGCAAGGGTGAAACTCAAAGGAATTGACGGGGGCCCGCACAAGCGGTGGAGCATGTGGTTTAATTCGATGATACGCGAGGAACCTTACCTGGGCTAGAATGTGAGGGAAGTATTCAGAGATGGATACGCCTGCAAAGGCCCAAAACAAGGTGCTGCATGGCTGTCGTCAGCTCGTGCCGTGAGGTGTTGGGTTAAGTCCCGCAACGAGCGCAACCCCTATTCTTAGTTGCTAACACGTAATGGTGAGGACTCTAAGAAGACTGCCTGCGCAAGCAGAGAGGAAGGAGGGGATGACGTCAAGTCATCATGGCCCTTACGCCCAGGGCTACACACGTGCTACAATGGCTCCTACAGAGGGTAGCTACTTGGTAACAAGATGCCAATCTCAGAAAAGGAGTCTCAGTTCGGATTGAGGTCTGCAACTCGACCTCATGAAGCTGGAATCGCTAGTAATCGCGCATCAGCAATGGCGCGGTGAATACGTTCCCGGACCTTGTACACACCGCCCGTCAAGCCATGGAAGTCGGGGAGACCTGAAGCAGGATGTCAAAACTCCTGTAAGGGTAAAACCGGTAACTGGGGCTAAGTCGTAACAAGGTAGCCGTACCGGAAGGTGTGGCTGGAACACCTCCTTTCTGGAGCTGTTAGCCTAGTGAGAAAGCACAGCAGGTAAGCTAGCAATAGCTGCCTGTTGAAGTAGCAGTAACTACCTGTTGAGGTAGTACTAACTACCGGCTTGTATCACTACCTACAGTACAACGACTAGACTAAAGTCCGCTGTAGTTTGTCTATATCTTAAAAAGCAACTGTAAGCCAACAGGGCTTACAGCTATTCCTTAGAGGAAGTGCACAGCTAAGACTAGTGATAGTTGAGACTAGTGATAGTTGAGACTAGAGTCAAGACTAGTGATAGTTAAGCGGTGCTACTTTCCTTGAGTGGGAAGAAGTTCTTTGACATAATGAGCAAACAAGAAAGACAACAGAGTCAGCAATGGATTGATTAGTAAAAGCAGGTAAGGATTTAGCTGTTTTGTTAATCAAACCATTGCTTGAAGGAGTAAAGGTAGCTATAGTGCTGCTGCACAAGCAGCAGTTTTATAGCACTACAAACGAGAAGCGTAATCCATAGCAATATGGAAAAGCACTACGGCTGTTTTCAGCAGTAGTGATCAACTAACTAGTTGTATTGGCGCAAAAGCAATACACAAAAGGGTAAGCAGCCGGCATGTTTATGAGTAGGGAACTGTATACTGTATAGGTACCTATATATAAAACATGAGAGGTGGTTTACCTTCACAAGGAAGTTAGTCAAGGGCGTATGGAGGATGCCTTGGCTCTCAGAGGCGAAGAAGGACGTGATAAGCTGCGAAAAGCTGCGGGGAGTGGCACATACACTGTGATCCGCAGATGTCCGAATGGGGCAACCCGGCTGTTTGAAGAACAGTCACCTGTGCAAACAGGAGCAAACCCGGAGAACTGAAACATCTAAGTACCCGGAGGAGAAGAAAACAATAGTGATTTCCTGAGTAGTGGCGAGCGAAAGGGAAAGAGCCCAAACCTTGGGTGTTACGGCACTGAAGGGGTTGAAGGACTACCATGTTTGCTATGTATATCAACAAGAACGGCGTGGGAAAGCCGGCCAAAGAAGGTGAGAGTCCTGTATTGGCAAGTATATATAGCAAGAGTAGGATCCTGAGTAGGGCGGGGTTGGAGAAGCCCCGTCTGAATCTGGCAGCACCATCTGCTAAGGCTAAATACTACTGAGAGACCGATAGCGAACTAGTACCGTGAGGGAAAGGTGAAAAGGACCTTGCATAAAGGAGTGAAATAGAACCTGAAACCATACGCTTACAAGCGGTCGGAGGGGACAAGTACCCTGACGGCGTGCCTTTTGCATAATGAGCCTACGAGTTATCTTTTCTAGCAAGGTTAAGTAAGTGAACTTATGAAGCCGCAGCGAAAGCGAGTCTGAACAGGGCGTATAGTTAGAGGAGATAGACGCGAAACTTTGTGATCTACCCATGAGCAGGTTGAAGTTGCCGTAACAGGCAATGGAGGACCGAACCAGTTTCCGTTGAAAAGGATTTGGATGACTTGTGGGTAGGGGTGAAAGGCCAATCAAACTGAGAAATAGCTCGTACTCCCCGAAATGTTTTTAGGAACAGCCTTGCAAGAGAGTCACTAAGAGGTAGAGCTACCGATAGGACTAGGGGGAGTCACATCCTACCAAATCCTGACGAACTCCGAATGCTTAGTAGATGTTTTGCAGGAGTGAGGGCAAGGGTGCTAAGGTCCTTGTCCGAGAGGGAAACAACCCGGACCAACAGCTAAGGTCCCCAAATAAAGTCTAAGTTGAACAAAGGAAGTCTACCTGCAAAGACAGCCAGGATGTTGGCTTGGAAGCAGCCATTCATTTAAAGAGTGCGTAACAGCTCACTGGTCGAGCGGGTGGGGCATCGATAATAAACGGGCATCAAGACTTTTACCGAAGCTTTGGATTAGTAGCAATATTAGTGGTAGGGGAGCATTCCAAAAACAGAGAAGCCAAAGGCGGCAAGCCATGGTGGAGTGTTTGGAAAAGCAAATGTAGGCATAAGTAACGATAAGGCGGGTGAGAAACCCGCCCACCGAAAGACTCAGGATTCCTGATCAACGTTAATCGGATCAGGGTTAGTCGGCACCTAAGGGCGAGGCGAAAGCGCAGCCTGATGGCAGACAGGTTAATATTCCTGTACTCATGTAAAGAGTAAGCAAGGGACGGAGTAAGTAGCAGTTTGCGCACAGACGGAATTGTGCGTTAAAGGTCTTTATGGGACTGATAGTACTTGAAGGCTTCGGCCGGAGAGATAATGACTGCAAGGAGCTTCCAAGAAAAGCTTGTATTACAATTTTTATATGAACCGTACCGCAAACCGACACAGGTAGTCGAGGAGAGAATCCTCAGGTGCTCGAGTGAATCACGGCTAAGGAACTCGGCAAAATCACCCTGTAACTTCGGGAGAAGGGGAGCCTAGTTTCAGAGCAATCTGAAAAAGGTCGCAGCGAAGAGGCCCAGGCGACTGTTTAACAAAAACACATGGCTTTGCGAAATCGAGAGATGAAGTATAAGGCCTGACACCTGCCCGGTGCTGGAAGGTTAAGGGGGGATGTTAGCCGCAAGGCGAAGCATT
>JBFLZA010000873.1:0-3225 GCA_040756535.1 Cyanobacteriota bacterium | reverse complement strand
ATCCCATTTTTGCAGAAATACTCTCATACCAAGCTGCGTTCAAAAATAGCAAGCTTCTCTCCCCCAGCTTCCCCAGCTTCCCCAGCTCCCCCAGCTTCGGTTTATTTACATAATTGGGATGCTCCCTGCGGGAACAGCCTACATAGACTTTTTTCAATTTGATACAAGAACGAATACACGCAAAGGAATTCTGGCTATAGATTTACAAAGGTGGATACCATGATGATAAAAAATGAGCAACAATATCAGCATTCTTTAGATTGGTTGCGGCGATTTGAACAGTCTGTGACCCAATTGGATAGTAATGAGAGCTTGAAGGCTGAACCAGTACGCTGGCAGCTTCATAGAGACTCCTATCAGAGTCAGGTGGACGAGTTAAAGGAAGAGATTGCTGAATATGAAAGACTGGTTAGTTGGGACAAAAGCCAGCCGATTCAAATTAAAGTTGAGAGTTTAAATAAGCTACCAGATGCTTTAATTAAAGCCAGAATAGCTGCCAAAATTAGCCAAGAAGAACTGGCTGATTTGTTAGGAATTGATGAGCAGCGAGTTAAGCAGTATGAAGATACAGATTATCAATGTGCCAGTTTTGTAGAAATCCTCGAAGTCAGCACAGCGTTAGGCGTAGAATTTGAGACGGCTGTGATGCGGGTAGATTTTGAGGAAATAGAAGCTGTTAAACGAAGTGCAGAAAAATGGCGAAAGGGAAAAATGAATATGGCAACTAAAACCCCATAAATATTGGTAAGTTGCCCTGAAGGTGGATTGATTTAAAGATGGAGGATGTCACACAGCACTTAACGCAGACGCCTGCAACTGCTCTACCCAATGCGTGAGTCCATAAGTATTGAGACGATAGCTTAAGGGGTGAGCAATGAGCCTTGCTGTACTTTCAAAGAGCGTGTCAATCTCAATCAACCCATTCTCTTTTAATGTCCGACCCGTCGAAACTAAGTCTACGATCGCTTCCGACATCCCGGTAATTGGCCCCAACTCTACAGAACCATAGAGAGGGATAATTTCTACCGGCAAATCTAGGGCGTTGAAATATTCACGGGCACAGTGGACAAACTTCGATGCCACACGACCGTGAGGCGGCAGTTCCACAGAACGCCGATAAGGGCTAGAAGCCTTTACCGCTACTGACAATCGACACTTACCAAAGCCTAAGTCAGCGAGGTTGGCAACTTGGGGCGCTTTTTCCAGCAAAACATCATACCCGACAATCCCCAACTGCGCCTGACCATATTCTACGTACACAGGTACATCCTGTGCTCTTACCAGCAAGGCTTTGGCTGTGCCACTGGGGTCTTGGATTTGAAGTTGGCGGCTTTTAGGGTCGAGAAAGGCACTGAAATCTAAGCCGGCTGCTTGCAGCCGCTTAATGCTATCGCCTAGAAGTGCACCTTTAGGTAATGCAACAGTCAGCATAAAACTCTCTGCTTAATGTGAAGTAGCGCTTTGTTGAGCTTGGCTCGTAGGCGATGAAACTATTTCGGTTCGACACCGAAGTTAGTTTATCTATCGATAAACAAAGGAAGTTCCAACTTGATATTGTCTCGCATTGTGCGTACTATCGGGCAAGTGCCGATGGGTTGCATCTATTTTACGGTTAAAGATTAGACTTCTTGCAGAAGTCGGGAACGGGGAACGGGGAACGGGGAACAGTGAACAAGAATTGACGCAAACAGCATCATAAGAATACTTTTGCAAGAGGTCTATTGAGTGGGTCATGACCAAGCCACCACGCTGCCATATAAAGAAGGCAAATCACTTTTCCCTAATGCTCAAGCCCTAGATTCCCATTAATCGATAAGTCTTCCTATAATATTTGCAACTTATCTATAATTTTATATAAATCGCTTACTTGCGATCGCTTGCTTATGACTCCCCTCACTCTAGTGATTGGTAACAAAAATTATTCCTCTTGGTCGCTGCGACCTTGGTTGGCGATGAAACAGGCGGGATTAGACTTTACTGAGGTACGCATTCCCCTGGATATGCCGACAACCTACCAGGAGATTCGGCGCTATTCTCCTTCTGGTAAAGTGCCAGTTTTGCTGCATGGTGACTTAACCGTCTGGGAGTCTCTAGCCATTTGCGAATATATTGCAGAACAATTTGCCCCTCAGTTATGGCCTAAGGATACAGTAGCAAAAGCGATCGCTCGTTCAATTTGTGTTGAAATACATTGTGGTTTTCAAAGCTTGCGGGAAATTATGCCGATGGACTGCCGTGCTCGACTTTGTGTTTTAGGCATGAACCCTCGCCTGCAAGCAGATATCGATCGCATTACAGTAATTTGGCGTAATTGTCGTAAAAACTTCGGTTCTAGTGGCGACTTACTGTTTGGTCAGTTTACCATTGCTGATGCGATGTTTGCCCCAGTCGTGTCCCGGTTCATTACTTATGATGTGAAAGTGGATGCCGTGGCACAAGCGTATGTTGAAGCCGTTTGGGCGCTTCCAGCGATGCAGGAATGGGTAGAGGCAGCGAAAAATGAGGTAGAAAATCTCTATAACTTCAAGATCTAGCTAAATAGTCTAAAGCTGAAAACAAACCCAATGCGAATCCTGTTAGTTGATGATGAAGTTGAGTTAACTGACCCTTTAAGCCGATTGCTTACCCGCGAGGGTTATGGTGTGGATGTGGCTTACGATGGGATGTCGGGGAGCGAATTGGCTAGTGGTGGCAATTATGACTTGCTCATTTTAGATTGGATGCTGCCCAAGCGATCGGGTTTAGAGATTTGTCAGCAGTTGCGATCGCAAGGACAAACCACACCCGTTCTTTTCCTTACTGCTAAGGATACCTTAGATGACCGAGTACAGGGATTAGATGCCGGTGCTGATGATTATCTGGTTAAACCCTTTGAACTGCGGGAGTTGCTAGCCAGAGTCCGTGCCTTGTTGCGGCGTTCTGCAACAACAGATACTAATACTAATCAGCGCCTGCGTCTTGCTAACTTAGAACTCGATTTAGAAAATCAACTTGCTTATCGCAATGAACGCTTGATAGAACTCTCGGAAAAAGAAAGTCAATTGCTAGAATTCTTCATGCGCCACGCCGGACAGTTATTGACGCATGGGCAAATTTATCAGCATTTGTGGAAAGATGAGGAACAACCTAGTAGTAATGTTGTCGCCGCTTTAATTCGCTTGTTGCGCCGTAAAATTGAAGCTCAGGGGGAAACACCGCTTATTCACACCGTCTATGGGAAAGGTT
>JBFLZA010000872.1:0-3231 GCA_040756535.1 Cyanobacteriota bacterium | reverse complement strand
CAAACTGAATCTTTTTGTTAACAGCGCTTGCTGCATTCGTTGCACAGCATTGCTGCTATCCCCTTCTCGCAAGAAAACTCCAGGCTGATTTTCTGGCCAAGCATATCCTATTGCAGTCCAGGTTGCTGCTCCGACAATGCCATCAGCTACTAGATTTTTGGATTGCTGAAAGCGAACCACTGCTGCTCTAGTCACGGGGCCGAACTGAGCATCAGGCGCGTTGACAGTGAACTTGCGTATTTGCAGAATGTATTGTAAATCGATAACTTCTGGCCCAATTGACCCTTGTTGCAAAATAATGACAGGTTTCTGTTGAGTGGTAGTAGACATGAAAATTCTCCTTAAAGTTGTAGTTGTGAGTAGTTGACGAATCAATTGAATGAGCTGAGTTCTCTTACATTGGTTCGCATTGCAGTGCTTTTACATTGCGGAGGTAGTCGAGCTTAGGTGCATAGTTTCCTGGACAGTAAACATAGACAATGTTTTCGGAGTCGCTGATAACTAAGCGGTAAGCAGGTGGAACATCTCCTTGGCCTTCGCCAATTTGCTCAATCTGAGGAGCAATCTGAGAGGCAGATTGGGCTGAGACTGGAAGTTGGAACAGAAGGGTGAAACTGAGAGCGCTGAGAAAAGCGATAGAGAGCAGAACGGCTTGGACGATGTAATGGGAGTTAAATCTCATGGTTAGTTTCCTTGCTTAAATGTGGTTGGTTAACGGCCTGCTCCACCACATGTCTTCCCGTCTTGCCCGCCGCTCCGATCACTAAGACATTCATCGTGGTACCTCTTTGGGGTGTATCGCCTGCACTAGGTCAATGGTTAAGGTGAGAAGCCTAAAACTGTCCTCATTGCTTGCTATACCTACTCCTTCTCTAAAAGGCAGCCAGTGCGATCGCAAAGCCGCCAGCAACTGTAACTAGTAATGAGGAATTGCAGAATAAACTCAAGAATCAGAAAGCATTGAGTTGTACAAATTAAACGTACTGCCTTCTTATATCTTCTGATCTGATAAGTTTTGAAGTGCTTGCAGGTTGAGTAACTACGCTAACTTCTCTCTGTGCAGTTTTATTCACAAAGTAGGCGATTCCTCGATACATCAATCTATAAGCTACTGGTTGTACAGGAACTTCACTCTGCTTTGTATTCGGCTCGATACGATAGGGAACCCCACGGTACATCAAATTATCAGCGTGACCAGAGCCACGAACTTGCTTAAAGGGCTGGATTCTGTTCTGGCTTTCAAGCTTCGAGGGGTCGTATTCGTAGCTAACACCGCGATAGTGAAGTTTCATGGTTTCACCTTTTGAATGAATGTAATGGGTTGGGTTCAAGGCGAACGAAGGCGCTGACTCGACATTTACCTCGTTGTTCTCATTGTTCAACAGACATTCCATTTAGCCCACGCAAGTTCATCGAGTTAAGCTGCAACTTATCGTGAAGCGTGGTATTTTTCAGGAAAAAAGACCTTGATTCAGTGGTTGGCAATTCGGACAAAAGGATGCAGTCCGTTATAAAAAGATTTGCCATTTTCCTCAACCCCCCACCCCACCGGGAAACTTTGAGTTAGCCTTTCAGGGGTGGATAAAATTTATCAAACCCGCTCCAATCGAGCCTGGTGTAAAGATAGAGGAATTAGACTCAGTGGAATTCCCTTGGGAAGACCGCCAGTAACTGTCAGTTAGGAAAAGAAATACAAGCGGTAGAAGATGAGAGAGTTCCCATCACAGAGCGAGCGCAGAAGTTTTTGGTCTACTGACATTAACCCAATTTTTCAAACGGTCGATGGCTCAAGAACACACGCTTCGATCCGTCTGAGCACCTCCATCTCCGTGTTGTGGCTCGCGAACTCCAGCGCCAGCTCCTTCGCCCGCTTACTATACACAGGGTTGTCGAGAACTTCTCTGGCCGCTGCACGTAAGTCCTCTGCCGTTGCCTGATTGGTTCTCAGGTCGATTCCGACACCAGCCCACTGCACATGCGCCGATACCTCCCCCTTGTCCTCCGTCATCCCTGCCGAGACTATCGGAATCCCATGCGCGAGTGCCAGATTTACCGTGCCATATCCTCCGTTCGTGACCAGCAGATCTACACTCGGCATAATTAGGGACTTGCGGGAAAATAGAATACCAGCCATTCTAGAGAAGAGGAGACAAAAAAAGGCGACGCTCCTGCTCCAATCACACTTGACTCAAATAAGGATGATACTCGACGCAACCGTTCAAGCTACGTTCAAGGATGCCAGTGAGAAACTTACGGGATACCGTAAACGAGACTTCATGGCCAAGGTCACCGAAGATTACTTCGATGGGTCGGCGCGCAAAGCGGAAACCGTCATGGGGTGGAATCGCCAGAGCGTACAACTGGGGTTAAATGAACGGCGAACAGGACTCCAATGTGTGGATAACTATCAAGCCAGGGGACGACACAAAAGTGAACAAGTGCTGCCCAACCTAGAAGCAGATATCCGCTCTTTGGTGGACACGCAAGCCCAAGCCGACCCGAAATTGCAATCTACATTTTTATATGCGCGTATCAGTGCCAGAGCAGTGCGAGAGGCATTAGTGAGTAAAGCTGGCTACAGACAGAGCGAATTACCCTCTCGCCAGACAACAGGCGAAATTCTCAATCGCTTGGGGTATCGCCTAAAAAAACACAAAAAACGAAACCCCTGAAAAAGATTGCTCAAACCGATGCTATTTTCGAGAATGTGTTCCAACAGAATCAGGCATCGGATGAAAATCCCCACTCGTTGCGAGTGTCGATTGATACCAAAGCCAAGGTCAAGATTGGCAACCTGTCCAGAGGTGGTAAGGCACGGACGTTGGAACCAAAGAAGGCTGATGACCACGATACTCAGTGGCAGTCGGTTTTAGTCCCCTTTGGCATTCTCAACACCCACAGCGAACAGTTATCGATTTATATGGGTCAGTCGGCTGAAACTAGTGATTTTATCGTCGATTGTTTAACCGCTTGGTGGAAAGACAATCAACCGGATTATCCCGATATCTCAGAATGGGTGATTGACCTTGATGGTGGTGCAGCAACTCGTAGTGACCGAACGCAATTTATCTTGCCGCATGGTTGAACTATCCAAAGCGATTGATGTAAAAATCCGACTGATTTACTATCCTCCTTACCATAGCAAGTACAATCCCATAGAACGCTGTTGGGCTGCCCTAGAAAATTATTGGAACGGCGCAATTTTAGACTCGGTTGAAGCCGCTATACAGT
>JBFLZA010000871.1:0-3234 GCA_040756535.1 Cyanobacteriota bacterium | reverse complement strand
AAATCCAGCCGGCTGGATTTTAACAACGCCCAACCTCCCTTTACTGGAAGCGGGCATTTAGTTGCACTCATTCTACCCCTCGCTTTCAGGATGTGCGATCTGCTGTAAGCTTTACTCTATATGGCCGTCCTCAAAGTAGGCTTGTAATTTATCGATAAATTCTGATCTGAGGAATAACAACAAACCAGTCTTCAACGATTTCCCCCGTAACCTCATGCGTCTTGAGATGCCGGAAAATACTTCTAAGTGTCACCTCACCGGGCTGAAACTGGAATTGAGTGGGCAGAATGCCCTTTTGTCTGAATTCACTATTAGTACGCCTTGATAGCGCTCCAATCTCAATTCCTTGTTGAGTCAGAATTACCCAACCATCTCCAAAGCTATTGGCTTTCATTTGGAGTGATTCACCTTCGCGGAGAGCTTTGATAACTGCCTGCTGATTTTTAGTAGCCCAATACCCTAAGTTGACATCACTGGGAGTTAAATCAAAGTAGAACAATTTTTGGGGAAGATTGGGATTTTCCTGAGCGCTCGGATGGCAGCTTACTCCAGCCTCCTGGATAAAATGGCTAAGTTTAGTACCGCATAATATTAGTTCTGACTTGGCTCTAGTCATGGCTACATAGAAGAGCCGCCGTTCGGATTCGTTTGTCAGGAAATCATCGGTTAATAAAATTACCTGGCTCCACTCCAGTCCCTTGGCACCATGACAGCTCGTTACTAGGACGGCATTCTCTTCTAGGAATGCCTCTCCACTTTCATTGAATTCAAATAGAGCTGTAATAATTTCATCGACGCTAATCGGTAATGCCCACTCTGGGGAATCATAGCCTCGTTCCCGATCTAAATCGCTGGCAATTTTCAGCAGGATTTTGGCTGTGGGTTCTGACTGTCGATAATTCCAACGCTCAAACAAGCTAACAAACAAGCGATAAACGGATTGAGCCGAAGTGAGAACTACGTGATTATTTTCCTTCAACTTCTCAATCAGCTGGCAAGTTATTCTATGTCTAACCAGCTTAATTCCATCTTTCTTAAGCGCATAAGTGGGAATTCCGTCTCCCTCCAACAGCAAGCGAATGGGATTGAGGTTATCCCATTCACGGGCTAACACAGCAATCTCCGACGCGGGAATTCCCTGTTGTCGCCAATTAAAAATTGTTTGCTTAATCCAGGCAGCTTGCGAGGAAAGGCTGTTGAATGTAAAGGCTCTCACCGGCAGTCCTCGTTCGCCAAGGCGTTTCGAGTTGATGCGGACTTGCTCTTCAGGTTTGCGCTTGCAGCGATCGCTATTGTGTTGAATTAGTCGATTCGCCGCTTCAATAATTGATTCCGTGGAGCGGTAATTCTCTGTGAGAATTAACTGCTCGGCTTTATATTCAGTTTGGAATTGCCGGATATATTCAGGTGTCGTACCCTTGAACTGATAAATGTTCTGGTCGTCGTCCCCAATAACGCACAGATTAATCTGAACGGATCGAGATGTATCCTCAGATTCTCCCAGTCCAGCAATTGCCTTAATTAAGCGATACTCGTTTTCGGCTACGTCCTGGTATTCGTCCACAAAAATATACTCTAGATTGCCCAGCAACTGAATGCGCCGCGCTTGGGTGTCTTCGTCGTCTAATTCATCGGCTCCTTGCTCGATTAGTTCGCAGGCTTGTTGGAGCAGCTTTTGAAAATCTATCTCCCGCGAGTATCGCTCCTGGCTTAGCGTGCGACCCAACAGTGCCAGTGCCAAACCATGAAACGTAAAAACTCGCAACTGGAACGCCAAAGGTCCAACCAGGTTTTGCAGCCGCACTCGTAACTCTCTGACGGCATTGCGGTTATAAGCCAGTACCAAGATTTGGTCGGGAGCGACGCGCTTAACCTTTACTAAATAAGCGATGCGGTGAACGATCGCTCTGGTTTTACCCGAACCGGGACCAGCAATGACGGCTAGTGCGGGACTTTCGCTCAAGACAATTTCTTCCTGAGCTGGGTTTAACGCTCCCATAATGCAGTCGTAGTCATCCTGAGTAACTGGGCGTATGGTTGCCTCAGTAGTCAGTTCGGGGTAAGTTTGGCACAATTCGCTAGGTGGCAGGCTAAAGTAATTGGCAACTAACTCCTGGCGTGCTTTGTTGTCGGGCATCAAACCGTACTTCACCATAATGTGAATCCGGCGAGTCTGCTCGTCGTAATGAGCTTTCACTTCTGGGTAACGGCGGGTAATGGTATCTATCCTGGCTCCCTTAATCACTTTGATTTTGAGCGCTTGCTGGAAAAGATTAAGTCCCTCCGTCAATCTGAGCAGTTTCCGTTGGTGCAGCCAGAGCAATACGGCTTCGAGTTCTCGCTCGTACCAAGTCAGCGGCTGCGTTTTTTTAGCTACATCTTTTAGCAGTTGCCCCAGCTCGGACTCCACCCGCATCCTCGCACCCGTTACCTCGTGAAGTTTATCGTACAGAACCTCGATGACTGCCCTTGCTAACGTTTCATGCCGCTCTATGTTTTCTAAAACGTTCAGCCCCTCCAACCGGACGATATCTCGACCGACTTGAGCTAGGCGAACCCACTTCATCGCCGCCCAGCCCTCTAAAATATCCCAGAGTGCAGCAGCACGTACTTTTTTACTGCCATCAGGGTCTAGGCGAGAGGCTAACCCTCGCAAATTCACCTGAAACCTGTCGCTTTCGCCCTGAATGCCCAGCAGTTCTTCCAGCAACTGCTTCTCCAACGTGCGAACGCGCTCGTGATTGAGTCGAGCATCACCCTTAACGCCTTTAGTGACCAGGAACGCCAGCGGAATTTCATACGAGCAAACCCCAGCAAGTTGCAGTTCTCGAAGGCATCGAATTAGCTCCTTGGAACTAATCCCAGACTCATCGCTCAAGCGATCGAGGGGAAATGCTTTATCCTGCTGGCTGCAATACGATGAAGCGAAGTGCATTGCGTAAATCAGCCGCTTGAACTCTTCTACTCGACAAGCTGGCAGGTTTTTAGATTGACTGTACTTTTCAAACTGTCGGTAAGACTCATTGGGCGTTTTGTGAACCAGCTCAAATTGAACGAAGGTGGATAAATTTTCCGCCCGTTCTAACAATCCAAAGCTTTCTAGATGGTGCAGGGCTACCTTAATCTTGGTGTCTCGCTGCTCCGGCTCCCCAGCAAACTCTTCATCGAGCAAGCTAGCTTGAAAAATCTCATTGGCGCTAACCCAAAACCAGTCTTGCGATACTTTATCTCCCT
>JBFLZA010000870.1:0-3239 GCA_040756535.1 Cyanobacteriota bacterium | reverse complement strand
ACTAGACATGGGAGGAGCTTGCTGAATCAGAGATTTCACACATTTCAGCTTATACGGCTCCTCCTTTTCTTATCCCGAACTCAGGTTGTGTAAGTTAAGTAAGAGTGGAAAGAACAACTGTACTTTCTGTACATCCCTTACAGTTAAGATATTGATTGCAAGAGATGAACTCTTTTTAGAATTGTTGAATGATTAATCTTATATGGTCATCGTGGAAAAGGTCAATAACAGGTTGCAATTCCTAAACTACAATATTATGTAATTAGCATTAATAGTGGTTGTTGATTAAGTCGAGTCCAGCAATATTTGAAAAGTTTATAAAGTAAAAAGTTTATTTTTCTTCGATATTTCTACACCGGCAGATGCAAACCACTGCTATCAGACGGATTGGCGTGAAGATACCGGCCCGTCGTCTCTATCGAACTGTGCCCTAAAGTCGCTTGTACCAAATGAATCGGCACACCCCGATTAAGCGCGTGGGATGCGTGGCTATGCCGTAACCAATGCGGCGAAACTTTCCCCTCAATCCCTGCACGTTTGCCGGCAGTCGCCACAATCTTCAGAACATGAGACGGTGTTAAGTGGCCACCCTTCCTACTCAAAAACACCGGAAAATCAGGCCGGCTCCCCTGATGCAGCCCTCTAACAATTTCCCAAGTTTCCGCACTGAAAACCACCGTTCGAGTTTTGCTGCCCTTCCCATAAAGCGTCGCCATCCCCTTCCCCTCCGGTGACGAGCGCACATCCTGCCACGTCAAACCGCACACCTCATAAACCCGTGCGCCGGTGGCATACAAAAATCGAATCAAAGCCCGGTTGCGTTCGTTCGGCTCCAACGCAATCATCGTCAAAACCTGCGACTCACTCAAAATTCGGTGAGCCAGCGTATCCTTAAATTTCGGCTGAGGCACCGGCGCAGCGGCATTCACCGGCAGCTAGAAGCAGGCGAAATTCGGTGCATTTCCTCCATCAATTGCCTGACCGAAGGCTTTGATATCAAAAGCATCAGTTTCGTAGTGTTGGTACGGACTACTAAGTTGCGGGCCTTATATATTCAAGTCTGTGGGCGGGGCATTCGTTCCTATGCGGGCAAAGAAGATTGCGTCATTTTGGACTTTGGCGGAAATGTTGAGCGCCTAGGTTTCCTTCATCAGCCATACCCGATCACGCTAGAGCCGAAGCCGAGAAAGGACGGGGAGGTGTCGCTCAAAGAATGCCCAGCGTGCGGTCATGTGTACCATACCTTCGTGCGGCTCTGCCCTGAAAGTCAAAAGTCATAATGAGAATTGCTGAGTAGACATTTCTCATTCTGTGTGCAAGCTAACAAACTGGTAAACTGATTCATCACACGTAATTGGTTTAGCAAGGTATTTGTTATCTCTGACTCCAATAAGGATTTGACCCAGCGCAGTTTCGCCTCTTCTTCCATCAACTGAATAAAATGACCTCGACTAAGCTTATTCTCTCGTATCCACCTTTCCAAGTCTTCTGACTCCATCAGTCCGTGCTGATGACGAAAAGCAATTACTGTTTGATAGAGCGTATCACTGTCAATCTCTAATCCGTGTCTTTGTGCTTCGTCTAATGCTAAAAGCCGTGCCATTGACTGTTCACGCAGATTATCGTAGGTATTGCCATCGAGTTGAAGTTTACTGACTAATGTTTCGAGAAAAACGGTTTCTGGCTGAATGTCTCCTTCCAGCAAAAGCTCGCCTGCTGTATTAGTTAGCTCATTCCAGAGAGCTGTGTGTTCAAAAGAGTATTGAACTGGTTGTAAACTAATGTTTTCCGCCAACCAAATCCGCATCGTTTGTAGCATGGCGAGCGCATCTTCGCGCTTTTGGTTGATCTGTCCTTCTGGCAACCAAGCTTGAAAGGCTTGCAGTTCGAAGTTAGGTAGTCCCTGATCACTAGCAAGTTGAAGAATGCGAGCATAATTGCGATCAGGATAGAAAAGTGATTTAGCCGTTTGCCCAAGGGAAACTTTGGTTGTTGAGCTAATCACGTTAGCAATTTCAGCCGCCGCTAAGGTTGTACGAATATTGATCATTGCTTCAGATAAAGGGCGGTAGCCAAAGTCTGCCGGAGCGTGAGCTAAAGCGACTTCATCGTCATCTTCTAAAATGCCGTCGCGATAAGCCTCAAAAATCTTACCAACTCCCTGCATACCAAACGGTGCGAGTTCTGCAGCTCGCAAAGCTCCCATACTTGCGCTGCCAAAGACGGGAATTCCCTGAGCTATCGCCCACAGAATCTCTTTGTGCCAAACGGCAGGAACTTGATTGAAGTAGCCATCAATAATTCCAATTGCGCGTGGGCGCTTCATTGCTGCTCGATAGACATCACCTTGAGAAACGGGTGGTAGGTAAACGGCATCCAACTCCGCCTCAGCTTCCTGCTTTGTCAAGGTGGGACCTGTGAAGATAAAAATCATGTATCACCTAATTATTTGTAGCAATGTCAATGTCAGAGAAACAGTCAAGTATGTACTCGTTCGAGAGATCGCACCCTCACTCCCGGTACGTATTCTGGATCTTCGTCGGGGCCTTCCAGACCGGGAATCACAACGCGAACAACTGATAGGTTGAATTCAGATTTAGTCAGATTAACGGTAATGACTCGCTCAATTCCAACTGCCTTTAATCTCTCCAATACCCAGATGATGTCATCATCAAATGTTTCTCCGTGATAGGTTGGCACCTGTTGGAAGTAGCGTTGCGGAGTTTTATTAATATTCGATGTTTTGAACTGGTAAGCAGTAATTCGCTCACGATGCAAATCATTCTTGTATTGATTGCGAAACATATCATCGCGTGAGCCTGCAATCAAAGTCAGCCGACATTGCACTGCTTCTGTTAAGGAACGCAGTAGCGCAATCTCACGAGTAGAATGACAACCCATACCTGTGAAGGCAGGTAGAGGATTGAAAGTTGCATCGGTGCGATCACAAATTTGGCTAATAAATGACGGAACCCCGATATCTGAAGTAGTTTCCCACACAGCAACCTCAACACCTGCTTGATGACATTTCTCAATGACTTGGCGACAGTTGAGATCGTCAATTGTATTAATGTCAATGCGTGTCTGTTGTTGTGTTGCTGAACCACTGGCTTCCCACAAAGTCGTTGAGTCCCGCTCAATGACTTCACATATGCCATGCAAGATTGCCTCCAGTAGATGATTGCCTGAAGCGAGTCCATTCGATGTAGAGGCAAAACATCCACTGCCTGTAGGAGATG
>JBFLZA010000869.1:0-3239 GCA_040756535.1 Cyanobacteriota bacterium | reverse complement strand
CGCGTAGGAATAATCCCGATTAGCAGCAAGATAAAGGCAGAGCTAGCTAAACATAAAAACGCTATCTTTTACTCTGTGATGAAAAATCTTCATCAGTTTGTCTTTGCTGCGGGTGAGTGCGGCTACCGTTACCAACCATTGCTCAACCAACTCCAAGAAGTAGAAATTAATCGCTATTGCTCAGTTGCTGCCATATCGCTTGATAGCCTTACTCCTATTACTTCGTAGACTTTTGCCGTCCTTCTTACCACATCCTGGTCATCAAATTCACGTAAAACCTTCTCTCTCCCGGCGTCCCCCATTGCTTTGCACAGGTCTGGATCTTTCAGGAGTACCTCAATGGCATTAGCTAGTAGCCGAGCATTTTTAACTGGAACCAGAAAGCCATTCTCGCCAGGAATGACCACCTCTCGACAGCCGGGAACATCCGTTGCTACCAGTGGTTTACCCATCGCAGCTGCTTCTAGTAAAATCCGAGGCACACCTTCTCGGTAGGAAGGAAGCACAACAACGGTTGATAAGGCGATCAGGTTTTCCATCTTCTCTACATACCCTAGAAGGTCAACCGCTCCTTCCCTGCGCCACCCATCCAACGTCGTCTCAGAGATTGAAGATGGATTTCCGGGGTCTGGGACACCTGCTATCTGAAACGTCGCGCAGACTCCTTTTGTCTTGAGGATGCGGGTAGCTTCAACATATTCAATCACGCCCTTGTCAACTAGCAGCCTAGCGGCGAACAGCACAACCGGGGCCGGTGGAGCATCGGGATGACTGGGACGAGGTGAAAAGCGCTTCAAATCAACACCAGAGCTTCTGATTAGTACCGTCCGGTCTGGAACGATCAGCTTTCGGTCTGCAAAAGTTTGCAGGTCATCCATATTCTGGAACACAACTCGCACCCTACGGGCAGTCAATATCTGCCGATACAGAAATCGAATAATAGGTTGTAAAATCCGAGCCTTCCACTCGGTGCTAATAAAGATGTAGCCCAATCCAGTTACAGCATTCACAACTGCTCTCGTTCTACTTAGCTTCGCACCAATCGTTCCGTACAGAACGCACTTAATTGTAAAGTGATGGACAGCGGATGGCTTCTCACGAAGGTAAATGTATGTTAAGTGAGCAATGGTTAAGAGTTCTACTAGAGGGTTGACGCTCCGCCGACTCAGCCGCAGTTGAATCCAACGAAACCCTTCTGCTTCCAGCCTTTCGACGTAGGCATCCCAAGGGGAAACTAAAACGACCTCGATTCCCTGAAGGCGCAGAAATCTAGCTAGAGGCAGACGGAAGTTATAAAGATACCAACCCGTATTAGCAACTAGCAAAATTTTCAGGCGATTTTTGTTTTCCACACAACTTAATCTCACCCTAGTTTTATCAATTAGTTTATATGCAGGTATGGAAATATATAAACTTGGTAGTAAAACCGATACGAATAAGGTTGCGTATGAAGTCAATTCGTCCAGCGGAGATGTGGTCTTGGTAGCGGGTCTCTTAACAGCTAACAATTCTAGGGAAAAACAGGGTTCTATGATTCATTCCCAGTTGAAGGCTTCGCCGCTACAAGATAATCAGCGCGTTACAGACATACTCTAAAGACTCCAATAATGGATAGTCGATGGTAATGTAGCAGGGTCAAGAATTGATTTAACATCCATTAATACTCCACCTGAGCGCAGACAAGCGAGTAGTTGAGCGCTCGGTATGTCTAGGTAGACTTGATGACTGACAGCAAGGATGAGTCCCTCCAGATTGGACAAGGCTTGCCAAGGGACAAGCTCAATGTTATATTCTCGCTGCGCTTCATAGGGATCAACCAAGGGGTCATGTACGAGTGGCTCTACACCAAATTGTTGCAGCTCTGCCACAATATCTGGTATTCGGCTATTGCGAAGGTCCGGCACATTTTCCTTAAACGTTAGCCCTAGAATCCCAATCCGCGACCCTTTGATGGGCAGATTAGCCTGAACTAAAAGCTTGACTAGGCGCTGTCCCAGGTATATACCCATGCTGTCGTTGATACGGCGACCGGCTAGGATGACTTGAGGATGATACCCCAACTCTTCTGCTTTAGTCGTCAGGTAATAAGGATCGACCCCAATGCAATGACCCCCGACGAGTCCAGGTGTGAAGGGCAAAAAATTCCATTTGGTTTTGGCTGTTGCCAAAACATCCCAGGTGCGGATGCCCAGGCGATCGCAAATTAAGGCTAACTCGTTCATCAAGGCAATGTTCAAGTCTCGTTGGGTGTTCTCGATGACTTTGGCTGCTTCCGCTACTTTGATGGAGGGGGCGCGATAAACGCCTGCGTCAATGATGCTGGCGTAGACATTGGCAACCCGTTCCAGGGTTTCGGCATCCTCCCCAGCTACAACTTTGACCAGGTTTTCCAGCGTGTGAACTTGATCGCCAGGATTGATCCGCTCTGGTGAGTAACCTAACTTAAAATCTATACCTTGCTGTAAGCCTGATACCTTTGCTAAGACCGGCCCACAAATATCTTCTGTTACTCCCGGATACACGGTGGATTCATATACTATTACGGCTCCCGGTTGTAGCACTTTGCCAATTGTTTCAGAAGCTTGGATCAGGCAGGTTAAGTCCGGTCGGTGGTTGCGATCGATTGGCGTTGGTACAGCGACTACAAAAAAATTTGCTTCAGCTAGGTTGGCGATCGCGGTGCCGATCCGTAGATTGGAGGTTTTTAAGTCATTATTGCCGACTTGACGGGCAGGATCGATGCCCTGCATGAGAGTCTTGACTTTCTCAACATTACTATCAAAGCCAATTGTGCCGGGGAACTTTTTGGCAAACGCCAAGGCAACAGGTAAACCAACATAACCAAGACCGATGACGGCAATGCGATTTGTTTGCCTAAACGCTTTGCGATCGCTCATGATACTTGCTTCTCTTTAATGTTTAGAACCGACAGCTTGATCTGCCTTTAGTCATCTAACCATGCCTGGAACATTAGGACAGCCCACAGATAGTATTGCCAGATGCGATCGCCCGATAGATGCTTCCTCTCTTTCTGACCAATGGGTTGAAGATTTAAACAATCTCGATGCTGCGATCGCTGTTCTCAAAGCAATGCTTCTCAACAGTGGCACACAGAACTCCGGCAACCAGCATTTAATCGAAATACCAAATCCCATTTTTGTTTCCTCAATCAAGTTCCGAGGCATATACTTACCTAAAACTTGCGGCAAAAGTTATGTGCCCTAACTTTTTTTAATTTT
>JBFLZA010000868.1:0-3247 GCA_040756535.1 Cyanobacteriota bacterium | reverse complement strand
GAAGACAGGGATGTGAACGCAGCCATCAACATCCTAAAATTAGCACTGTGTACCGTGGGGCACACGGGAACTTACGCTTGGGGAGATTTGCCCTCTTGGGCGATTGGAGCAATCCTGTCGTTTAACGACGAGTCGCTGAACCAAGAATCCAACGCGCTTTAGCCGTTGGAGTGTCAATTGACACGCCTTGGGGTGAGTTGAAAGCCCAGAAGGAACTTGTGCCTGCTTGCCATGCAAGGTAGGTTAACGCTGCTTAATGTAAGCAAACGATTTAAAAATTTGAGAATTGACAATATTTCTAGGACGGTTGAAAGGAGCGCCTGCTTTGCACCCCAAAGATCAGGCAAGCACTGGGTAGTAGCTCATCATTGTCGTCGTGCAAGCTATTATGAGGTCATCCTTTAGTTTTGGTTATATTGTTCTACTGCCTTTGGAGCGATTCGGACGACATTAATTCGTTGCCAACCATCGGGACGAATTTTACGATACTAATTTGACTAATTTGCGAATTGCGCCACTAATCCGTTAATAGTGACGCTAACTTGCGAATCGCGACATTTAATTTGCGAATGTACATTAATGGAGGTTAGCGGACTCGAACCGCTGACATCCTGCTTGCAAAGCAGGCGCTCTACCAACTGAGCTAAACCCCCTTAAGGAGTGGTTGTTTAATCCACCTTTATTAATTTAGCACCTAAAATCTGATTAGGGAAGAGGAGAAAGAAAGAAATATTTCAACCTGTTCATCCTGAAGCTTGCCTTTGTTAGGGTAAGTCAAAGTAAAACATTTCTAGAACACCGATTGAGTGGGCAAATGACCCAAGTTGTTGCAACGTTCTATAAATTCGTCAAGTTGCCAGATTTTGCTGAGAAGCGTGAACCCTTGTTGTCATACTGCAACGCACAGGGCATTAAAGGGACGATTTTGCTGGCAGCAGAAGGCATTAACGGGACGATCGCAGGTTCCCGTCAGGCGATCGACTCCGTTCTATCCTTTTTACGCTCCGATCCTCGCCTGGTTGACTTAGAGCATAAAGAATCCTGTGCCGATTCTGGGCCGTTTGAGCGGATGAAGGTACGGTTGAAGCAAGAAATCGTCACCCTGGGATTGCCCGAAATCGATCCAAGTGAGCAAGTCGGTACTTATGTCAGTCCTGAAGAGTGGAATCAACTCATCTGTGATCCAGAAGTAACCGTTATTGATACCCGTAACGATTATGAAGTGAGTATCGGTACCTTTAGCAGGGCGCAAAATCCCAAAACTGACTCATTCCGCCAATTTCCAGACTATATTCGCAATCACCTCGACCCTTCCCAACATAGAAAGGTTGCCTTATTCTGCACTGGCGGCATTCGCTGTGAAAAAGCGACATCATTTATGCTGGCTCAAGGGTTTCAAGAGGTCTATCATCTCAAAGGCGGCATTCTCAAGTATTTAGAGGAAGTTCCAGCAGAAGAAAGTCTGTGGCAAGGGGAATGTTTTGTCTTCGATCAACGGGTGGCTGTACGTGAGGGGTTGGCAAGAGGAAATCATGAAATGTGCCTCAGTTGTGGGCATCCGATCGCAGAAGACGATAAAATCTCACCTCATTATCAGGAGGGCATTTCCTGTCCTTACTGTTTTGATAACCTCACACCGGAGAAACGAGCAAGACAAGAAGCAAGGCTGCAACAGATCAAGAGGCATCAAACAGGTAATTCCTAGTAATATGCGATCGCCTTTTGGGCGTGAAAAACAACTAGGTTGATGAGGGCGATTTCTAACGCTCCCACAACCCTCTACAATGAGGGGCGTTGCGATTGTAGATGTGTGTATCTTGATTAGTGACAAACTCAAACCCGATTGGGCGGGTGATGACCTACTCTCCCGATTTGTAAACCTCCTGATTCAGACTAAGCCCATTTACAAGCTAATGAAACGTCAAGCGAGGCAAGTCCTTGTGAAGACGGCAGAAAAAAATGGCATTCCTTGGCGAAAGAACTACAAAGAACTAGAAGCGTCAGGGGTTAAAGAGCGCCTGGAGCAAATCGTCAACAAAAGCATTACCTACCCCGACTACTACCAAGTCCCCTTTCACGCCTACGAGCAAGGTAACCTGTGCTGGCCGGCGGCCTTTGAAGCCGAGTCAGCTACTTACTCTATGGCGTTAAGGGTGTGGCCGCAAGAATCTCTGACTTGGCAAGAAGCCCATGCGCGATTGCGAGGGAGCTTCCACCAAGTTTTAGCTCAGTATGGGCCTACGCAAGTACAAGACATTATCGACATCGGTTGCTCCGTAGGTTTGTCCACGTTACCGCTGCATCGCTACTACCAAACCACCCAGAATACTCCCGTTTGGACTGTGGGGTTGGATTTGTCGCCCTATATGCTGGCAGTGGCTGAAAACCGAGATGTGAATCATGAAATTGCCCAGTGGATTCATGGGAAGGCAGAGGAGACGGAGTTATCTGGGCGCTCCTTCGACTTGGTAACGCTTCAATTTGTTATCCATGAATTGCCACGTCAAGCCACTCAAGCCATTTTCAAAGAAGCACTAAGGCTCTTACGCCCCGGTGGTTACCTAGCCATCGTAGACAACAACCCGAAATCTCCAGTCATCCAAAACCTCCCTCCCGTACTCTTTACCTTGATGAAAAGCACGGAACCTTGGTCGGATGACTACTACACCTTAGATGTGGAGACAACCATGCAGGCTGTAGGATTTGAACATGTAGTAACAGAGGCTAGCGATCCACGCCATCGTACAATTTTAGGTCGAAAGCCCCAATAGAGACATATAGCGATCGCTTAATTATCTGTCAGCCCTGAGCAGACTTGATACTTCTGCGTGCATGAAGGCAATATCTGGGTCGCGTTGAATGGCTTGATAGTAACGTTGCTCCCGATGCGTCCCTTCTTCTACAGGAGAAACCAAGGAACGCGCTTCATCTAACAATTCGTTAGCTCTATCTAACGTTATTGGCTCTTTTGCACTCACGGCTTCATCAATCTCGACGATAAATTGAGAAAACGGGCGCAGCCAGCTAAACCATTCATCTTGGATGACTAGCTGAAAAAACTCTCCCTTTGACCGAATGCGTCCATGAATCTGTTCGTAAACTACTTTTTCTGAGTCGAGCAGTGCCTTATGAAGGCGCAGCAGTGCAGTACGCACGTCGCGCAGGCGTTGGAATGGTAGATCGAGAGAAGGATTGCTTGAAGACATGATCAAGATTGCCATCGCTACTCTTTTCATCTTGTCATATC
>JBFLZA010000867.1:1775-3250 GCA_040756535.1 Cyanobacteriota bacterium | reverse complement strand
AGTCGCTGCCAAATACTACACGGTTGCCCTCCCCAAGAAGCATGGGTGTTTGTGAGGGAAATTTACTGTGGACTTTGGCGTTGATGCGATCATAGAGTACCTTATATGTCAGGTCTGGACTACTGTTTTGTAGAGAATCCAGCAGCCAGTAAGTCAACGCTCCGTTACGTTCCTTACCATTGAACTCATACTCGTAAGCGTACTCGGACGCACGGCAGGCAGCTAACATAACATAGCCCTTGGTTCCTGGCAGGAAACTAATATTTGATTTACCACTACGAGTTGTTTCCTCTGCCAAATCCTGCCAAGTTTTTGCTAAATCCTCAGCCGATGCCACTAAGCTTTCTGTTGGTCGCGGCGTTGTATCAACAGTTTCTCTATCCGCGCCACGAATGTCAGAGTCACCTGCTCGTGTCGTTCCTCCAGAATGACAGCTATCCAGCACGACTGTAACAACTAACCCCTTATCCACCATCCTTTGTAGGAGTGCTGCTAACTCAATATCGCGGAGATAGCGAGATGTTGGCTTGCCAATATCAGTGGGAACGAGCGCCTCATCAATTCCTTTCGCTCCCTTGAGTTGCGGGTAATTTGTCACAGCACGTCCCCCATGACCTGAGTAGTGAATATACACCTGGTCTTGAGGTTGAGCCTTCTCGGTAATTTTTTTAAACTTCCTTACGATATTCTCGTAAGTGGGCAACTGCTCTGGTGGCTCAGATGGCTCAGAAGACCTGTCAACATTAGAAGCTGTGAGCTTGTAAATCTGTTCTGATGGCAGATTGAACTGGCGCTTTAGGAAAGCCTCTACATAGGTAATATCACGCACACATCCCTTAAGGCTCTTATAGGAAGCACCATCAGGTAATTCATTAGGGAGATAGCAATCGATACCAATCAGCAAAGCATAGAAGTCGTTCATCGGCTAACACCTGTATCAATTAATACTTTCAATACTTTTTCCCTGCGATCGCTCAAGGTTTGCCTATGTCCATCGAGAATTATTTGAAAGAAGCGCGATCTCCTATCTTGTAGTGCGATCGCGCTTCCGTGTTACCCTCAAACCCATCGCTGATTTCTCACCTACAGTTGGGAAGTCTTCGGGTGTGATCGCTCAAGGTTTGCCTGTGTCTATCAAGAATTATTTGAAGGAAGTGCGATCTCCTATTTTGTAGTGCGATCGCGCTTCCGTGTTACCCTCAAACCCATCACTGATTTCTCACCTACAGTGGGGAAGTCTTCGGTTGCATCCTGCGGTCAAAAAAGGGTTTTTCGCGCGAGACAACCGACAAAAAGAACCCTTAATCTGAAGTTTTTGATTTTTCATTTTTGAGTGCATTCAATATACAGTGATGCACCTGTTTATTCAGCCGCGTGTCTAAACTCCAGTAAGCAAGATATACTGACCGTTCTGCTCGATCCATCTACGACCCTCCTGATCGATCCATAAACCCTGGTTCAAGACACTAATTTTC
>JBFLZA010000867.1:0-1765 GCA_040756535.1 Cyanobacteriota bacterium | reverse complement strand
AGGAACTGCTTCTTCGATTATCGAGTTTTTCTTGTCATGCTTCTTAGTCCTAGCATTGTATTCAATGGGAGATGCTTGAACATAGATAGCGTTAGGAACGATAGGCTCTGCAACTCCAGGCCAAACACCATGATTCATGTCTTGAATTTCTACCCGATATTCAAAGCCATAAGCTTTGGAAATTTGAGGGTTATTTGCGTAATAAGAATCAAAAGAAATTAAAGCCTCTTTAAGAGGAGTTTCTGCGTAATTTTTGTGAGCGCTATTTGCTTTAGAAGTTAGTGGGACAAGATTGTATGTTTCCCCCTTACCACCAACCTCCTGATTCCACATATGTCCTTTGATGAAATTGTACTGTGGATATCTTGTTGTTAGGAAATCTGTAATAGGTTGAAGTTGATCTCCTCCTGGGGGAGTACCTGCTTTTACCTCAGCGGCTCTGGGCAAAAGTACCACAACCATTGTAGAACCCATTTCACCCGTCTGTGTCATACCATTACTATCTGTGTAAGAGTATGGCTGTGTTTCCCATAGATTTTCAACAGGAATAAATGGAGGAAAATCTCTCATCCGCGGGCGTCGTTTTCTATCGCTGCAACGAATTCCTAGTTGAGCTTTGAGTTTATCATCAATTTGATTTAATCCTTGAGTCATGATAAATTCTCCTACCTAGCGGTGTAGATTTATTTGCGCGATCGTACTGTGTTTTCTTGTTTCTTTGAGGGGTAACTGTTGGCGATGAAGTCTGAAGTTAATAGGGTTTGAGGCACTATTGGGCCCAGCAACTCAAGCAACCGCAGACTTTTCTCCCCCAGCTTCCCCAGATCCGGTTTACATTTGGATAATTGGGCTGCTCGCAAAGCTTCCTCTACCTCCTCCAGCGCTTGGCAAAATTAAACTAAAGGAAGTTGCTGCTGAAATAGAACCTATTTTTTCTCCAGACAAACCGCGTAAATTCATATTCATCCCAGTCGGACCATAGGTGAAATCAAAGTTAGCTTCCCAGTCCTGATTCACCAGCCATTCGATCTCATAGTTGAGCTTTGCCGTACCGTTCCACTCGTGATCGGATAATCCTGGGATACTACCTGCTGTCCCATTAAAGGTAAAGATTGTTGCTCGATCCGAAGTCAGAAAGAAGATCTCAGTGGTAGTTACAACGGAGGTGGTAGTCATCCTTACCTCTACGTCATACCTATGCTCTACAGGAGGAGGAGGTGGTGGCTCTACAGGTGGTGGAGGTGGCGGCGGCTCTACAGGCGTTGGTGGCTCTACAGGTGGTGGAGTACGAGTTGGGATACCTAAGACCGATTCTACAGGTCCTAAATCCATTGTGGGCCATTTTTTGATCGCATCGGTCAGCACGTCTATGGATTGCTGTATTTGTTGTGAAACCTCGTCGGCTTGACGTTCGCACTCTTTCTGTTCGTTCTCATCATTTTCTGGATCTGGATCTGGCTCTGGACTCGGACTAGGATCTGGAAGTGGATCCAGACCTGGATCTGGAACTGGAACTGGACTTGGAGGCTGTGGAACTGGACCCGAACCGGGATCTGGTTTTGGAATTGGCTCCGGTTTTGGAACTGGAACTGGACTCGAACCTGTTTCTGGATCTGGATCGGAATCCGGTTCTGGATCTGGAACTGGCGGGGGATTTTCCCGTACAAACCATTCCAGCAATGTATATGTTTTGAAAAACGCAATCAATGAGTAGAATGGCACAAATAGCCAACCATCCTCTTCCTCTTCGTCAATTTTCGACTCT
>JBFLZA010000866.1:0-3260 GCA_040756535.1 Cyanobacteriota bacterium | reverse complement strand
TAATGGTTAACCCCAAACCTGTGCCGCCATACTTTCGGGTGGTGGAGGCATCCGCTTGAGTGAAGGCTTTGAAGATGTGCCTGAGCTCCTCATGCGTCATTCCGATGCCGGTATCCATCACGCGAAAAACGATCAATGAAGAATTGAATTCCTGAGTCGAGTGGGCGACCTTTTGATTCTCTTCACGGCTAACCTTCAAAGTGATAATACCCTTTTCAGTAAATTTGGCAGCGTTGCTTATGAGGCTCAGCAGAATTTGACGAACTTTGATTAGGTCGGCGTGGATAGTACCCAGATTGCTTGCACAATCGACCAGTAGGATATTACCGCTTTTCTCAACTAATGGTTGAGTGGTCGTTACTACTTCCTCAATTAATTTCGATAGGTCAAAGGTTTCTAAGCAGAGGTTCATTTGACCTGCTTCAATTTTAGAGATATCGAGGATATCCTGGATTAAGGCAAGCAGGTGTTTGCCTGAATCATGAATCGCCTCTAGGTCACAAATGAACTCTGTATAGCCTAATTCCAAAGCATCTTCTTTCAAAAGCTGACTCAAACCAAGGATGCCGTTAAGAGGGGTACGCAACTCATGGCTCATATTGGCAAGAAATTGGTTTTTGGAACGGTTGGCAGCTTCGGCAGCTTCTTTTGCCTTTTGCAATTCTCTTTCTGCACGTTTGCGCTCGACGATTTCTTCTATGAGCGCTTGGTTTGCTGCCTCTAGTTGAGCTGGACTAGGAATAGCAAGTGCTTTGGGAAGTAAGGGTATCATTTCCCAAGCAGTATATAGAGAAATCACAGCAGTAATAGCTTTGACTAAACCAGATAGCCAATAATCGGGATGCCAAAGCGTCCATATTTCCATGATATGGGTTGTGCCGCAGGAAACGATAAAGGCTCCGAATAACAGGAAAATTCGATGAAACGGTAGATCTCGTCTTTGGCGGACGAAATAAACCAGCATGATTGGAATGGAGTAATAAGCCAGTGTAATTAAAGTATCAGCGATTATATGTAGCCAAACTAACTCTGGCTTCCATAAATAACAATGTCCGTGAGGAATAAAATTTTTTGTATTCAAAAAATTGTTTGAAAATTCCAACATACCCCCTATTCCCAGTGTCGGAGTTAACTAATTCCCAGGTGAAGCCCATTCTCTCTCGTTGGGATGCGTTCAAATTCCTCGGGTAGCCTTTATAAAATTAAACAAATCTATAATGCAATTGGAATACCACTTTTGGTAGACAATTCAGGGAACCAACCCTCCAGGGAGGCACCTCCAATACCTATTTGGCGTCTTACTTGTTTTTAACTAAGGTGTGTTAATTTAACCTAGCACCGACATCGGCACTGCTGGCAAAAACCACTTTCAACATATAGGGGAGACGGGATAAATGAAAAGTTTTCTAACAAAATATTAAAATTGGAAATATTCTTATTAAGAAATTTTTTTCACAGAATCTCTAGGTTGAGTGAGGTGTGATTTGTTGATGCGATCGCTACTCTAGTGCAACGCGGCAAAAGTTTTCCACCACTTCAATAGGATTAAAGTAAAAGCTTACTCCCCAGCTCCCCAGCTCCCCAGCTCCCCCACTGCCAACTGGTGGGTTATTTCTGCGATCGCTACTCTAGCCTACTCCTGTGGGCAATACCACGCGATGAACATACCTTTCTGTTCGGTTGCGACTTGTATCCCTCTGAGGGGCTACCGCAATCTCCACAATGAATTCTGTTCCTTTACCTGGAGCAGAAATACAATTGATTTCACCCTTGTGTTTTTCTACTACAATTTGATGGCTAATGGATAATCCCAATCCCGTGCCACTGCCAACAGGTTTTGTCGTAAAAAACGGGTCAAATATTTGCTGGCGCACATCTTCACTCATGCCAGGGCCATTGTCGGCAATACGAATGATCACGCGAGGGGGACAGTGGATTCGGTCAGCTTCTGATTGAAGGGCGTGAGCAGAGTAGGACGTTTTAGGTGTCCATTTTGGATCTTGAATTAACGAAGTGCTAATGGTAATTACCCGTGGAGATGGGTGATTTTCTAGGGCGTCAATCGCATTATTCAACAGATTCATAAACACCTGATTTAACTGACTAGCATAACAGGTGACATGGGGCAGTTTGCCGTAGTTTTTAATTACCTTAATTTCCGCTCGATCGCCTACTGCCCTGAACCGATTTTGCAAAATCAGTAAAGTGTTATCAATGCCTTCATGAATATCGATAGGTTTTAGCTCCGATTCATCTAATCGAGAGAAGCTTTTAAGAGATAGAACAATCTGATTAATTCGTTCAGCCCCCACCTTCATCGACTCCATCAATTTTGACCAGTCTTTGAGCAAAAAGTCTAAATCGATCTCAAAGGTTAACTGCTGAATTTCTGCGGTAGGGTTCGGGTATTGCTGCTGATAAAGTGTAATCAATCTCAGCAGGTCTTGAAAGTATTCTTTGGCAGGAGTAAGATTACCGTAAATAAAGCTAACGGGATTGTTGATTTCGTGGGCAATTCCTGCTATCATTCGCCCTAGACTCGACATTTTTTCGGTTTGAATGAGTTGAGCTTGGGTGCTTCTCAATTGGCCCAAGGTCAGCTCTAGCTGAGTCGCTTTTTCTCGTTCTCGTGCTTCCGATCGCCGCAGTGCTTCTGACTGGTTTTGAACCTGCGCTAATAATTCAGCTTGCTGCAAAGCGACTCCTAACTGATTGCCAATCTCGACTACCACATTGGTTTCTGCTGTTTTCCATTGGCGGGAGCCAGAATTTTGATAAGTCGCGAGCAATCCCCAAAGTTTAGAGCCACAGAAAATGGGGACAATGATGTAAGCTCTAGCTTGAAATCGCTCTAAGAGGTTGATGTAACAAGAGTTAAACCCGGCTTCGTAAATGTCTTGGACTAAGGCATAACTTGCACCTTGAGAGTAGGCACCACCTTGGGTTTCTTGCAGATAAGTATCCTGCACTGGGAAAGGAGTACTAAGAACGTTATCGCATCCTGCGGCACTATCGAATTTTTTCACAGCGCAGCGATCATCTTCTAGAGTTCTCTGTGTCAGATTGGGGTTATTCGCTTGCTCCTGCAACAGCGAAATCCACTCACTCCCCACAGACTCGGAAACAATTTCTCCACTCCAGTCGGGATTGAAACGATAGATCAGGACGCGATCGCAGTTGATCAACTGCCGCAATTCATTAGTTGTGGCACTGAAAATCGTTTCAATATTCAAGGTTTGGCGCATTCGTTGAATCGCTCT
>JBFLZA010000865.1:0-3260 GCA_040756535.1 Cyanobacteriota bacterium | reverse complement strand
GTTAATGGGTTCTTTCAAGAACGACTCTAATTTCTCGGACGAGGGGTGAATCTGTCTTGGTGTCTCAGCTATGCCTGCATGAGTTTGAAGTATTTCTAATGTTTGTGATAAAGACAAACGATTTTGATCAAACGTGACGACCAAACTGTTGCTTGTAGGGTGCGTTTGTACTTCACACATACCGTCAAGGCGCTGTCGCAATTGCTGCGCTGCTTCGTCCAAGGCAGATGTCAACTTACTGTCTGTGGTACGTAGCCGCACACGACCCGGAATAGCATGAACAACGTGGATCTTGCTCTCAGAGCGTTGTGCAGTGATTTCATTCATTTTTTGTGTACCATTCAGTTCTTGTCTAGAAATAGTGAGATTTTTCACCTTCTTTAGAAGAGTCCTCTGAAAATTAGAACGGATCGAGTTTCCTCAAAAAAGACTTCAAATCCACACAGGGAAGGTATAAAGCTAAAAGCTTTCCCTGTGCCGGTTGAAGTTGAGTTGTGAGAATTGCGTTGTTGCTTTCCTGCCAGAGGCAGTAAGGCTCAAGGGTGCATGACGTATGAGGCAATCGCCTCACCAATTGCATCGGGTTGCGTGCGATCGCCTTGGGTACTTTCCCTTGTGGGGCGATCGCTTATTGAGTTACTTTTCGGTTGACGGCGTTGTCGATGGTTCTGGGTCTGACGTGTTGTGCAGTTTTATGAAACTATCAAATGCATACCACGCCAAGACATACCAAGGGGCTGCCTCAAATTCCCACTCATTCTGCATTAACTCTCGCAGCGACAGTGCCGCTAGTCCCATGGGGAACAGCATTCGCAGATCAACAACACCATTCGTTACCAGTCCGAATCGTTCATTCAGGTCTTTAACAACACTCGTTATGTCGGCGGCTACTTCCGATTTTCCTCCACTTAACGGTTCTTCCACATCAGCAACGCTGCCCAGAATAATGCCTAAATCCTGCAAAATGGCAATCATTTCATCGTGCCAACGGTCATTATGAGCGTGATGGACAACAATGCTGCCTGTCTGGACATTAGTCCGAACTTCATGAACTTCAGGATGGGCTTTCAGGGCGTTGGCAATGCGTGCCATTTCCTGATGGTTGCGGCGCTTGGGGGATACTCTTAACCGTGTCCGACCGGGTGTGCTGCTAACGACATGGGTATATTTCGGTGTGGGCATTTCTACAGATAAAGGAGAACTAGAGCTTGCGCTTTAGTCATTAACGATGATAATTTCTGGGTGACTTGGCTCCGCAGATTTAGTGTCTTCCTGATCTTGGGTTAATTCAGCCTTCGCTTCTGCCACCAGATCTTCAAAAACTTCTGTTGCCTCTGCAAAGAATTCCTTACTCTTCTCGTAGGCTAACAGGCTTTCTTTGATGGCAGCCTTTGCCAACGGTTTACCCACTTGTGATAGGAAAGGTACGACGATGGGGGTGAGGATAAGTGCGCCTACCCCGGCGGCAATTCCAGCTGCTCCACCATCCACTCCTTCGATCACTTCTCCGAATATGTCTTCAAGTGCCATAACATTCCCTCCCGAAGAGAAAAGAACTAACTTCAGAATATCAAGCATACTCATAAAAGTTAAGAGAATATCCTATCTCCGGATATAAAAAGGTTAAGATATTTATCTCTCTTTTGATACTTAGAATACATTTTTGCGATCCCTATTCCTTTAAGGCTGTTCAAAATAGGAGGTAAATGTAAAATGCGATACTTCGTTTTGCGATTTACTTGGAGCCTTCAACGCTCAAAACCCAGCTTCTTCTAGCAAGACAGCCAATCAATTGCTACCAAATTAAGGAAAGCTGAAATTTTTCAAAATATATAAAACTTTACATCAAACTTTCAGGAAGAAAAAGGCGATCACTCAAGCTGTAGACAGAAAAAAAAGCGCTTCCACCAGAAGCGCTTGACAACCACATTACAAACTAAAGCTTGAATTTTTTCTACCTTAGCCGCGAATGGCAAAAACCTCAAGTCTTATCGCCATAGTTTCACATACTGTTACTTTCTCGCGTTTCAGGTCGCTCCTGCTGGATATCCGAGTCAACGATGATATGAATAGAAATTCAAGTGTTAAGGATTAGTCGCTTAAATTAAATTGTTTTTAACTTAATCTTAACCTTAAGAACGAGCTTGTCTTCCCCATTGCTGGAGTCTGGAATCAAGTTTTTTCTGCAAAATCTCACATCCTTACAAGGGAATCGTGGAAATCTCTGCATAAGCTCAGCGCCCTGAGAAATATAGCAGAGTAGGTGATTATGCTCTACTCATTGGGTGCTGATATGCAAAATCCGTCTAATACGGCTATGGTGCAGTTCCTCAACCACACAGCCAATTCAGCTTCGGAGTTACCTCTCTCGTTCTTTAAAAGCGGACAATTCTTATGCCTCTCTCCTGAGTGCCAGGGAGGGCTAATCATACATAAATCGTTCTATGCTGATTTTGTTGGGCCCGGAGCTGCTGTCGGCAGTAGTTTTGATGTGAATTGCACCTCAGTTTATGTTATTGGAGAGGTCAAATTCTGGGTACCGGCAACCTATGCAGAACGTCAGCAGGCATTCCAGAAGCGAATGGCTTACTCTCAGCAGTTGCAGGAACTGGTAGGCCAAGGCGCTCCACTTCAGCGTTGTGCTTTGATTTTGAATCAATTGTCTCAGTGGGTAGGAGCCAAAGAAGCGAACAACATTCCTGACGAATTAGTCGCGCGACTTGCCGGAGTCTTTACTAAAACAGTCAAGATGACTCGGAAAACCTACCTAAAAACACCCTCTCAAACACAGCTAAGTCCTGGTGAGGGCAACCGAGTCATCCCTACTTTCTGCGATCGCTCCTGATTCAGCGAAAAGATATTTAAAACCCATAGCCGACATCCAAGTCAAAGACATCGATCATTTAGGCATCCTTGCAGGTCTGCAATTCCAGTTCTACTGCAGCGTGGCTCCAAATAACTATCCAGTTGAAAAAGCTTACTTACTGTACAAGCCTTTTTTCCTTGGAGCCTCCTACCTCCTGCCTTCTGCCTTCTGCCTCCTGCCTTCTCGCACTTAGTTGTTCTCAAAATCGCTTTCACGAATTGGTGTTGTTCGGGCGTTACCAGCAGGCACAGAATGGAGTGTGACTTTATAGTTTCGCCACCTCACTCCGTCTTCTGCTTGGATTTCCTCAAAAGTGAGAGCCTCGGCGAATTTTGAAAATGAGGCATTCTGCAAAAACTTGCTTGTTTGTTGATCCCAATCCGTTCCAGTGCTG
>JBFLZA010000864.1:0-3262 GCA_040756535.1 Cyanobacteriota bacterium | reverse complement strand
TATTAAAAGCTTATCGGGTTTGTACTTCCTGATTCATTTCCCCAAAGCTGATGCTCAGCTAGCAGATAAACTGCAAGCTGCATTACACCTATTGGGAGAGGAAGGACTAGGGGGAGAACGTTCCAGCGGGGCGGGGAGATTTGAAGTGCAATGGCTAGATCTACCCGAAATTTGGCAGAGCATTTTGAACTTGCCAGAGCAATCAGTTCATCACTGCTTGATTAGCTTATTTTGGGATAATGAACCGGCTACTCTAGCGCAATTGATTACAGACACAAACGATGCCAGCTATGAAATTATAGAACGGGGTGGTTGGATTGCTTCGCCGTTTTCTGGGCGTCAGCTACGTCGTAAAATGGTGCGAATGTTCAGCGAAGGTTCAGTATTTCCAGCGCGGCCAGTTGGCAAACTAGCAGATGTGAAACCCGCTCAATTCGACACCCATCAAATCTACCGCAATGGAATAGCGCTTAGCCTGCCTATTAAAGTCTCTGATCAGTTAAAACCTCACAGCTAGAATTCTATTATGGTTGCCTCTTCTGACACAGCTATCCGCAAACCAGAAGTCTATGAATCTCGAAAAATTCAACTGACTAGCCCTATTTTACACATTGGCTCAGAAGTTTCTCGTTTAAATCCTTTTGAATATGTACAAACTCCTTCAAAAGTTTATATTCCCGCTCAAGAAGCCTTAGCAAAAGCGTTGCACCAACGGGGCCGGTTAAATGAATACATTTCCCTTATTGAAGAGCGTGAAGACATTACGCCACTGCTAGAAGCCACTTTTGGCAAAACTTGGTGGAATGAACAAGATCCGAACGGGGAGCCAATTTTCCCCAAAATAGCCATCAGTCGAAAATGGACAGAGCAAAAGATTACTGAGTTGCGACCCATGATTCGCAATGGAATGGGGCAGTTATATATTCCTGGCTCATCAATTAAAGGAGCGATTCGGACAGCCATTGCTTACCACCTATTAAAGCATGAAGAGGATTATCAAATTCCCAAAGCTCTCAGAGTCAGTGAGATTGAGGAAAGATTGCGAGAAAAGCTACAGCAGGGGGATGTTGGTCACAGTCAGAGGAAGAAATTCCTAGATGACGGGCTGTTTATGGATGATTTATTTGCAGACTTCTCTCTTACATATCAAGGCAAAGAGATAACCTCAAGAAGTGCGTCACGAATTGGCCCTAATACGGACTTTATGCGGGCTATTAAAGTAACAGATTCTAGTCCGCTTATAGAAAGAAAGATTTTAAATAAGCAAGGTAAGGAAATCCTTGTCAACGTGCCGGTTGTGGCTGAAGCGATTGTTTCCAGTCGATTTCCCAATTCTTTAGCTAAGTATCGGGCTTCTATTTATACGGAGATAGTACGCAATGTGCAAACGGAATTCACTATTACTTTAGATTCAGAGATGCTATCTTGGTTCCGGCATCGAGAAGGAATGAAACTCCCCTTTAAAACTCTTGACGATGTTCTTAAAATTTGTAAGGAGTTTGTTCAGGATCAATGGGATTATGAACATGATTATTGGCAGGAGATCAAAAATAATCAAAATGCTCAAGGCAAAAACCTAGATTTTAGTGACATTCGGAGTTTTTACGAAACCGAAAAAAGTCCTTTTAGCCTGAGATTGGGGTGGGGGAGTGGACTGACCGGCACAACCGTTGATTTATTGCTTGAAGACGAGTTAAGGGCAGAAATTCGCGATGCTGCCGGCATTGCTGCCCCTAACTTTGAAGCGCCTAAGTCGAGACGCACGGTTGTGGGGCCGAATGGCGAGATTAAATACGTGCCTGGATGGGCAAAGTTCAAGGTTGTGCCACACTCATGATAATTCGTTCTACCTGGAGATTAACCCTAAGTGAGCCGGCAGTTCTCCCCCGTGCCTACGGGTTAGAATTGGTGAAGCTGCTGCACGATCGCCTAGGTTTAGAAATGGGAAATGAGGCGATTCCCTCCGTTACTTGCTCAGGAATCAGGGGTTACTACTCAAGTACCAAAGAATTTTTAACATTCCATTCAAATGAATTTTACAATCTTTCGCTGTGTGGATTGCAGGAAACCGCAGCCAAAGAAATCGCTCGGCTTGACCTTTCTTCTTCTCTGGAATTTCTAGGCGCTAAATTTAATGTTGTTAACCGCGAAGATGAAACCACCAGCTACGAACAACTCTACACAACTTTAGTAGCAAATGAACCAGAGCCGGTTAGACGGTTTAATTTGCAGTTTACAACGCCCACAGCGTTTGCTCAGAATCGCACTCACTTACCTCTGCCACTGCCGGCGCTGATGTTCCGCAGTTGGTTAGAACGGTGGAATGAATTTGCGCCGGTTTATCTAGGCGGTGATGAGTTAATTGCTTATTTAGAACGTGCAGTTGTCATTAGCCACTACAAAACTAAAACTCAACTTCACCATCTCCGCCGGGGATATGCAATTGGCTTTACAGGTAAAGTGACTCTACAAGTTCTTGGCCAAACTGACCCTCTTCTGGCAGATGTTGCTAATCTATTGGTTCGTTACGCGTCTTTTGCAGGGACAGGAATAAAAACTCGCCTGGGTATGGGGCATACAAGTTTGATTTAAATGTGCAATATTTTTCTGAGAAAAACCTTTTGTTAGGAAGTGTTTAGGCAAACTTTAAGTGTTGCTCTCAAAAAGAGAATGAATTCTAGAAGGTGATAGAGTCAGTGATTTCAGAGAATTAGGCTAAGCCAGAGAAGAACTCGTTATACTTAAAATATTGTTTTTTGGCTAACTATATGCTTACCACCAGAAAAGGTAAGGAGATCAAGTATGACTGACCCTCAGTTTAACTCTGATTCCACTGATTCTCCATTATCCAGAACGATGACTTCACAGACTCAAAACCTAATTGCAAGGCTTGAGAACTCGCTTTTAGAAGCAAAGGCTGAAAATACGCGTCTCAAGCAGACGGTAAAGAATCTGTTTAACAGGATAAAGAAGAAGGATCGCACGATAGAGAAGCTACACTGCGATCTAGACAATGCCCAGGATAAAATTGATGAACTCAACCAGAGGACAGATCCCTATTCATCGGACGGTCGCTCAGTCGAGGATTCCCTCTATTCTGGCGATGATGAATAGTAGCCTTTGAGTAAATGCCCCTTGATATCTCCTGATATCAAGGGGCTACTTTTAAGGTTCAGGAAGTGCGAAAATGCCAAGAGTTGCTTGACTTCTAGGGGCTAGTTCGCTATTCTATGAGACAATACCAAAAAACCAGTTAGGCTCG
>JBFLZA010000863.1:0-3265 GCA_040756535.1 Cyanobacteriota bacterium | reverse complement strand
TTGAGCGCGTTTGTCGGCAATTAGAAGTACAATTCGGCGCTAAACATGGCTTCACCTGTAGCGATTTATTACGCTTTGTCTTAGATGACGATATCCGATCGCATAAAAATGGGACAACTCCCGTCTCGACTGCTTATCAATCTCTACCCCAGGAAATTCTACACAGCTTCGATCCCGAGCAAAGCAGTTTATCGACTTGGACAACCCGACTGGTAAAGCATCACCGAGAACTGAATAACTATTTGTTAGAACAGGGAGTGTATTTAGTTAGTGATTGGGCGATTCTTAACGATACTAACTCCAAGCAAGTTCAGCGTATTTTCTTCGAGTTTCACGGCTTCACCTCGACGGAAATTGAGCAAGCGCAGCAACTTCTAGAAAGCTATCATGCTGTGTATCGTGCTCAACGCCTCAAAGCCCGACAATCAGGCACCAAGGGACAGTGTCCGCCACCGACAACGGAACAACTTGAACAAATGGGAATGCGTTTATCCAGCCAAACCGGTAAGGTACTTCGCCCTGAAACCTTGATCACGAAACTCCAAGCCTTGGCTTCTCGCTTAAGAGAGTACCGTGTTCACATCCGGGGTGGCTCTTTGCCACAAGAATCGATTGATACTCCTGTTCCTGGGACTAATTCTAGTACTTCTGGCGATCGCATCCTACCTCAAGACTTTATCGATGACCGCAACACCACCGACGAGCCAACGGAGTTTTTACTCTCCTATCGTCAAAAATTCTTAATTTGTTTAGACCAAGCCTTGGCACAGGTAACCGAAGAGCGATTCAATAAACTACACAGCAAAAACCCCGAAAAAGCCGAAAAATTTATCACTGCTTTGCAACTGTTTCACTGTCAAGGCAAGTCAATGGGGGAAATTGCCAAAGAAATCGATGTCCCTGCCCAATTTCATGTCTCCCGTCTCTTGCAACTCAAATCCTTCCGGGCGGATGTGCAACGGGAGTTTTTAGTATTATTACGCGATCGCGCGATTAATGTGGCGAAAACCTATACCGATCCGGAACGCCTGCAAACTCTCAGTCAACAGATAGAAGAGGCGCTCGATGAACAAGTGACTCAAGTCATCCAAGAAGCAGCAACAGAAGCCAGTACCGCCACGGGGGCAAAAAATCGCACGACAGCAACGAGTTTGTTTGCCGAGAGGCTCTGTCGCTATCTCGATACCCGGAAACCTAGCTCTAGGCTGTTGATAAGTAAATAGACTTAGGTCATGCAGAGAAACACAACCTATAAGGAATTGTGAATAGAATAATCGGCTTTTATTCAAAATTCACGTAGTTTTTCTGCATAAGGGTAATCAGCCCTAGAGGTACATACGTGTGACCCACCCAATACAGAGAGTTCTTATGAGTAGTTCCCCAAATACCACCCAAGCTGATTTTGATTACGATGTCTTGGCAATTGAAGCCCTAAGGCTTTCACCCACCGTCATCGACCAAGCTGTAAGCTTAAGTTCAAATATTCCCGATGAAGAACGGCAGTGGCGAACTTATCTCAACGGTTTGGCGCTGGGGGGTTTTGAGGAATGGCTGGAATCGAGAGCCACAGACTTAACCCTTGAGCAGGAACACAGCTCTGTTTTGCAGCCAGCCGTTGCTAATGCTATTGATGCAGTTTGTAATCTAAATGTTAACAAGTTTAAAGTTTGCTTAATTGCGATGGGTAGCCTGACTGATGAAGAAGTTACCCTTCCTAGAGCTGTTGTCGATTTACCGGAATTCGCATCCCATTTCTATGTTCTAGTAGAAGTTCAAGAAGAACTAGAAATCGCTACTGTTCAAGGCTTTTTATCCTACCAACAGCTCTTAAGCCGACGAGCAAGAGTTCATTTAAATCCTGAACAAGATTGGACTTATCAACTGCCTTTGAGCTGGTTTCAGGGCAACCCCAACCAATTGTTAGAAAATCTGCGTTGTCTGGAACCAACGGCGATACCTTTGCCTGCAGTTCAAAATAATCGTCCCAGGCAGTTAGCTCAGATGCGTGCGGAACTAGAAGCTCGTTTGCCTGAGTTACAGATAGCTGAGCGTCAGTTGTGGCAGGTTTTGACTTGGGAACAGGGAGCAGTTGTTCTGACTAACCCAGAGTTACTCAACTGGGTGTATCAAGTGCAACAGCAATCTGGACAGATAGGAGCCATTACTGCTCTCAAAAAACACTTAACAGATACGCTGCAACTTTTAACCCAACCAGCGTTAAATGCAGGGCGTTGGTTGTTGGGTGAATTGGATGAATTAGCGCAGGAATTATCTTGGGTATTGCTGCCTACTTTAGCTCCTACAGCAGCAATGCGATCGCCAGCAGAAGAATTTGCAGCAATTGTTACGAAACTGCGGCAAACGGAAAAAGTAGAAATTCCTTTAGAAGCGCGGGGGGCTTATCGTGACTTGCGCTTGGCGGGAATGCCTCTGCGGCTCTATGCCCTTACCTGGCCTTTACTCTCTGGCTCAATTCCTGAATGGACATTGTTACTAATATTGGGCGCTACCCCAGGCAGCACTCTACCCCCCAGTTTACAAATGCGAGTCAGCGACCAAGCTGGTATTTTAGTGGAGCGGATGTTGGATGCTCAACAACGTAATTCTTATTTCTATACTCGTGTCGTCGGCTCTTGGGATGAGAAGTTTATTGTAACTGTTAGTTTACCTTCTGGTATCGAGCAGACCTTACCGCCTTTTAGCTTTAATCCTGAAGAGCAAATAACCCTCGGAGGCAGGTAGTAAAAAAAGGGTTGTGAGTTTTGGCAAGTATAGGCGGCTTGCATAAAGAGCAGACAAAAGACAGATAAATACTTAAGCGACTTAAGAAAAATTAGCTTTTGTCAGGGCTCTACTGCATATGCTCTCAGCACTCAGAGGTATAGCTAGTTGAGCGAACCATCTTCGACTCTGATGAGGGAGAACTTGCATTATGGCATTTTGTCTTTACCGCCAAGCTAGCGCAGAATCAGAACTGTTGCATGAGACAGGCAACACAAACCATTACACTTCCCTGGAGTACCCCAGCACCTCGCAAGTTGAAGGTAACACCCAAGGTGAATCCAAAGGCATTAGCGCCGTGCTACACCAACGCGCAGATCGCCACTATCAACAAGGCCAATTACAAGCCTCCTTGAGAACTTTTCAGCAAGCTTTAGCAAATGCCCGAGCCAAAAATAACAGAACCAACCAAGTCAATATCCTCAAGCGTATTGGGGTAATTCACTGCAAACTTGGAGAGTATGCTTGGGGCATTAAATGTCTT
>JBFLZA010000862.1:0-3266 GCA_040756535.1 Cyanobacteriota bacterium | reverse complement strand
ATCTTGGGTATGATGACTTGGCTTCTCTTTATAACTGCTAGTATAAGCGTCTTCCGAGTCAGGAATAGTGACTTTGGTCAAAGGCTATGTTAATCTTCATCACCAGTCGGGTAGATTCCTGAAAGATTACGAGATTTAGGAAAAATTTTTTCGAGAAAAAGTTCCCCTATCTCCGTAGCCCTCATTCTGGCTTCGTATCTCTTAGCATTAAGGCCTCTACAGCTGCTTCCGGCGTGATCTCACCTCTGAGCAAGCGATGCACCTGATATGTAATCGGCACCGAAAGTCCTTGCCGATTGGCTCGCTCCAGCAGCACCCCAGTTGTATTAACTCCTTCTGCGGTTCCTTCTAGCTGCGCCAGAATCTCAGAAAGCGTCTTGCCCTGAGCTAATTGGTAACCGACTTGATAATTGCGACTGAGATTGCTATTACAGGTTGCGAGTATGTCACCTAGTCCCGACAGACCGTAGAATGTTTCCGCTTTAGCACCCCAGTCTAGACCAACCCGTATAATTTCAGCAAGTCCACGCGTCAGGAGAGCAGCTTTGGTATTTGTTCCCAACTGTAAGCCATCGCAGGCACCCGATGCGATCGCCATGACATTTTTCAGTGTACCTCCTAGTTCTACACCCAGAGGGTCAGGATTGGTGTAAACCCGGAAATTGGGAGAAGAAAAAGCCTTTTGTACGAATTCTGCTGCTCTGGCGTTGGTACTAGAGACAACTGTTGCTGCCGGGAGTCCCTGTTTAATTTCTTTGGAGAGATTCGGCCCAGAGAGAACAACCACGGGATTTGAGGGAAACGCCGCTTGCCAGATTTGTGACGGCGTCAGGGTTGTTTTAAAATCTAAGCCTTTGGTTGCCGTGATGATAATTTGCTCAGGAGAAACAGATAATGACTTTAACTGTGTTACCACAGGGTCAACACCTGCCATAGAGACAGAGGACAGGATAATACTGGCTCCCTTCAACACCTCTTCTAAACTTTGCTGACTATGGCGCGACCAAAAACGGACGTTATGACCATTTTGAGACGCTAGATAACCAAGGGCTGTCCCCCAAACACCAGCTCCGATGATAGCAATTTCAGTCATTAGTCAAAGAGTTGAAGGTTTGAAGAGTTGAAGGTTGAAGGGTTGAAGAGTTGAAGGTTGAAGGGTTGAAGGTTGAACGTTCGCAATCGGTTAACCTGTAACGGGTCAACCTGGAACCTGCTAACTTTCAACCTGTAACTCATTTCGAGGGTAACGCTGCATTAATTCCCGAACTTGCTCCGCATGATAGGAACTGCGGGTGAGGGGAGAGGAAACAACTTGTAAAAAGCCTAAAGATTCGCCAAACTCTCTCCAGGCATCAAACTGAGCGGGGGTAACGAAGTCAGCAACATTTAGGTGTTTTTGGCTAGGTTGGAGATATTGTCCGATGGTGAGGATATCGCAATTTACCGATCGCAAATCTTGCATGACTTCGCGGATTTCGGCGTCGGTTTCTCCCAATCCCACCATTAAGCCAGATTTTGTATAAACTCCAGGGGCTAACTCGTGAGTGCGTTGGAGAAGTTCCAGCGATCGCTGATAATTTCCTTGAGGACGTACCCGTCGATACAGTCGCGGCACAGTCTCCGTATTGTGGTTGAGTACTTCTGGCTTGGCTTGGAGAATGATTTCCAGCGCATTCCAGTTGCCGCATAAATCGGGAATCAGCACTTCTATGGTCGTTTGAGGAGAGATAGCGCGAATCGCTTCGATGCACCGCACAAATTGAGAAGCCCCTTCATCGGGTAAATCATCCCGATTCACAGAAGTAATGACCACATGCTTTAAGCCCATACGCCTCACAGCCTCGGCCAAGCGAGTTGGTTCTGTGGGGTCGAGAGCTTGGGGTTTTTTCTCGAAGTCAATATCACAGTAGGGACACGCTCGCGTACAAGCTGGCCCCATAATCAAAAAGGTGGCGGTTCCGGCGTTGAAGCATTCTCCGATGTTGGGACAAGAAGCTTCCTCACAAACCGTATTTAATGCCAAATCCCGCAAAATGTCTTTAACATTACCGACGCGCTGCCACTGAGGCGCTTTAACACGTAACCATTCTGGCTTAACTACCACTCCCACCAAAAGCTCCAACTGAAGTTACACAGTGTTAATCCTAGCAAGCAGTAAGCTCATTGCCGATACAACGTGGTAGTATGGGTGAGATATGGTGAGTCACCTATCGGGATGTAGCGCAGCTTGGTAGCGCACTTCGTTCGGGACGAAGGGGTCGCAGGTTCAAATCCTGTCATCCCGACTCTTTTTGTGTACATGCACAAATTAGATGTCGCTGTTAACAGATTGATGTCGCCTTTGACAAATGTTGCGGGGAGTCTGTCATTGTGAATGGGTAACAAAGCTGTTTTCAGGCGGTAAAGTTGGTTTAACAGCTATCCACTGACCTGTTTCAAGGTCGCGATAGACAGGTACTTCAACAATAGTTTCCTCAATAGGTTGGGAGGGCTTAACGACAAGCCACCGGCCTGTTTTGGGGTCTCGATAGGTGGTGAAGGGTTGTTGGTGGGATTGTTTCCAGAGTGCCATAACGATAACCGCAGTAGCTGCTGACCGAATTACCTGAATACAAGTATCCTAGTCTGCTGAAATCGACAGTTTCGTGATTGAGCGCTCTAAAAAAGCGTGAAAAGGGTCACTCCTTGCAGCGATCGCTATCAATCTAAGGTATGCTTTAGCTCACAGATTTCTCGGTCAGAAGAATGCGATCGCATTTTGGGATTTCTCCTTTTGCTTCCGGTAGCTTCTTCTCTCCATCAAACTCCTGTAAGCTCAATTGTTTTGGTGCTTTAGCTTTGGGTTTTGCTCTCTAGTTTTGAGAAGATTTTTCCGACACAGTTATATTGTGCGATAGTAAGCTCAACTCAATTAAGGGTGAGCCAATGAGTAAAACTTTTGCCGAACGTCAAAGGGAATTACTTGAGTATCAGGAGATTGGTGTAACCGTATGGTTTACTGGCTTAAGTGGTTCCGGTAAGACGACAATAAGCCGCGTTGTGGGTGAGCGATTAAAGTCTTTCGGGTATAAAGTTGAAATCTTAGACGGTGATGTTATTCGTCAGAACTTATGTAAAGATTTAGGATTTAGTAAGGAAGATCGGGACGCCAACATCCGCCGTATTGGTTTTGTCGCCAGTTTGTTGACGCGGAACCAAGTTATAGTCTTAGTCCCTGTAATCTCTCCTTACCGAGAAATTCGACAAGAAGTGCGCCAACAAATTGG
>JBFLZA010000861.1:0-3280 GCA_040756535.1 Cyanobacteriota bacterium | reverse complement strand
ATTTCTTGACTGAAGAAGGTCATTATGCCCAGCGTCTCATCGCCAGCTAGGATAGGGAAACCGAAAGCAGCGTGCAACCCAACTTTAGCCGCGATCGCACCTCGCAGAAAGTCAGGATTTTCCACCACATTACTCATCCAACTCGGTTCACCGCTTGCCCACACGCGACCAGGTAGTCCTTCTCCAAGCACAAAGGAAACCTGTGCCGTTGCTGCCTCAAACTCTGAGACTTGAAAAAATTCTAGTTGCCAGGTTTCAATACAACGCAGCTCCTTCCCTTGGTTGTCCACACTCCAGAATTCACCACGCTCCCATCCCAAGCTTTGACAAATCGCTTGCAGAATTTTTGGAATCGCTTCGCTCAACGTATCTGCCTCTGCCAAAACGCGGGTTGTGGCAGTTTCTGCTTTTAGATGCTGTTCACGGCGCTTGCGCTCAGTAATATCGTTGAGCGTGCCAGAAATTCCCAAGAGAGTGCCGTCATCCGCCAACGTCCGGTGAGCATACACTTCAATTTGTGCTATGTCACCCCTTTTGGTCTTGCAGCGAACCGAGTAGCGGCAGTCTTCTGTTTGTCCTTGAATTAGGGTTAGAAATTTTTCCCAATGCAGCTGAGAGTCATCCGAGTGAAAGAAGTCTAAAAAGCGCTTGCCCAGGCTTTCTGCTACGGAGTATCCCGTAATTTCCGTCCAAGCAGGATTGAGAAACATCAATCGCTTTGCTGTATCCGTTTGGAAAATCACTTCTTTGAGGTTGTCTACCACCAAGCGATACTTTGTCTCGCTCTCTATGAGGGCTTCCTCGGCTTGCTTGCGCTCGGTGATATCAATGCCAGTGCCGATAACATATTCAACCAACCCCTGACTGTCCAAAAGCGCCGTATTCGACCAAGCAATAAGTCGGCGACTCCCATCCTTCGTGACCCAGTAGTTTTCATTCTCGCTTGGGAACTGTCCCGCTTGGAGTTGGGCAAAGATCGCTTTGACGGGTTCCACCTCTTCAGGAATCAAAAACAGGTTCCAGAAGTGCCTACCCCTCACTTGATCAAACGAGTAACCGCTAATTTGTTCGCAAGCTTGGTTGAAGCGGACGATTTTCCCGAAGCGATCGAGAACTAAAACCAAGGCGCTGGACGTATCCAGAACGGCACCGATAAAGTTGCGCTCTTTGTTTAGTGCTTCCTCTACCCACTGGCGCTCTTTGATTTCACGATAGATCAGGTAAAACACCAAACACAGAATCAAAAACGTCAGGAAGAGTCCGCCCAAGAGAGTAAAAATCGCACGGCGAGTACTGACTTGTGCGGCACTCACCTGCTGTTTTAGTATCGCTTTCTCCTCGTTCTCTAGTTCCTGGATGCTCTGGCGGATATCATCCATGATTTTCTTGCCGAGGTTTGTCCGCACCAAATCTAATGCTGCCTCTAATCCCTGACCTTGGCGCAAGTCAATCGTTCCCTTGAGTTCGACAAGTTTGTTTTTAATCAATGATTCAAGGGCGTCGAGTTGTCTGTGTTGGTTAGGATAATTGGCTGTTAATTCTTTAAGCTCTTCAATTTCTCGATCAAGGTTGGCAATTGCCGTTTTATACGGTTCCAAATAATACTCTTCTCCCGTGAGTAGGTAACCCCGCTGTCCAGTCTCCGCATCCTTCACCTGAGAGAGTAATCCTTCCAGCTTAGTCAGCCTCTCTTGAGTCTGTGCTGCAAGGTTATTAGTCTCAATGAGTCCAGTAAGACTCTGGTACGAAACCCCGCCGACAATCGTGAGAATTGCCGACGCTAAACCAATCCCTCCAGCAATCCGCCTAAAAAACCGCTTGCGTTTCTTCCCTACTCGTTGGCGTTCGGTGACTTGAAGAGTCAGGTTAGCTAAATTGCGCCGGAGTTCAAGTTGCTGGATGGCTTGGCGACTGAGTATTCGCAATGCCTCTAGCTGTTCGGGAGTGAGGTTTCGCGGTACGTGGTCAATGATACAAAGCGTTCCTATCGCTTGCTTCTCTGGTGTAATCAGAGGGACACCCGCATAAAACCGCACGTAGGGGTCAGAGGTAACTAGGGGGTTGGTTGCGAAGCGTTCGTCTTTTGTTGCATCAGGAACGATAAAAGGGTCGGGTTGTAAGATGGCATGAGCGCAGAAGGCAAGGTCGCGAGGGGTTTGTGATGCTTCCAGCCCCACCTTTGACTTAAACCATTGCCGCTCGGCATCAACCAAGGTAATCAAACAGATCGGAGTACCACAAATGTAGGCAGCTAAACGGGTAAGGTCGTCAAAAGCTTTTTCCGATGGAGTATCGAGAATTTTATACTCCAAAAGCGCTTCGAGCCTCTGTGCTTCGTTATCAGGCAAGGGTGCTTTCATTGAATACTAAAGCGATGACTTTTGATGCTCAAGCGGGTGCTTTGATCGAATAGTGGCAGGAATTCGACCAAAGTTAAACCGGGTTAATACGGAGAAACTGAACTAAAAGGGCGCAACTTCCTATAGAAAGGGAGAAGCCAAAAGTCCACCCGGAGAAAGGGGGGTACGGCCTACCTAAGCACCATAAACAGAAGCTCCAGCAGGAGGAACTGTTCGGCTACCAACTTTGTGAGTAGCTGGGGGAGAAGTTCAATTGAATCAGCAAGGAGAGGAGTACTGATCGCTTTTGACTCTAGCCGCGATCGCCCTGTCTCATCTCCCTGTGAAAAGGACAACACCCTTACAATCGACCAACTGATCCAGCAATTCTTGAGAAAGGTTCTTTGTCTTTCTTAATATCTTAAGATTTTAGTAAAACTGAATGAGGAGTCGCTCGAAGAGAAAGCGATGGCTGCCAACTACTCAGAAATAGATATAGCGCCGTTCATCGATCATGCCCTGCTCGATCCAGCGGCAACGCCCGAGCAAGTGGAAAAGTGCTGCTACGAAGCAGAACGGTTTAACTTCGCGGCAGTGTGCGTTTACCCAGTTGACGTGAGGCAAGCGGCGGATTTGCTTCACGGAAAGAAACCGAAAGTCTGTACAGTCATTGGCTTTCCTACAGGGGCGACAACACCAGCCGTGAAGCTCCACGAAGCTCAAGAGGCCGTGGAAAACGGAGCCACGGAACTCGATGTGGTTATCCACATTGGTGGATTAAAAGCGGGAAAAACAAACGAACTCTACCGGGAAATCGCCCAAATTTGTTCGGAAACCGGTAAAACTGTTAAGGCAATTCTAGAAACAGCCCTGTTGACAGATGCCCAAAAACGCCTTGCTGCGGAAATATGTATGTATGCTGGGGTGCAATTTTTGAAAAC
>JBFLZA010000860.1:0-3280 GCA_040756535.1 Cyanobacteriota bacterium | reverse complement strand
GCACTTATGCGATCGCAGGCAGACAGTCTCGTACTGGATGAACCCACGGCGGCAATGGATGCAGAGGCAGAAGTACGCATCTTTGACCACTTTCGCCAAATTACCCAGAATCAAATGGTTGTCCTCATCTCCCACCGCTTTTCGACAGTGCGAATGGCAGACAAGATTGTGGTAATGGCAAACGGGGAAATCATTGAACAGGGAACGCATGAGGAGTTATTGCAGCTTGGCGGACGCTACGCTCGACTATTCACCCTTCAGGCGGCAGGATATCAATAAATATAGTTGAAACAAATGTAGGGGCGGGTTTAGGGACTAAATATGTTGACACAACGGCAACCTATCAACAAAACCCGCCCGTGCGCTCAACTTGTGCTGACTCTCAGATTGGGAGGATACCAGTAGAGTGCCAGCGAAGAATAGTTAAGTGTTTTGAATACTCCCTGGCTTTTGTCGCTGTTGGAAACTCAGATGAGTAGTACCGAGGAGAGCATCAAAATCCAAATCCCAGATGCGAAGATCTGTATTCTTTTCACTTAGCGTTGCCAGAATCGGCTGCACGGGATGGAAAGCTAAAGTGTCTAGAAGGTAATTGCTACTCTGCTCATCAAAAACTGCTACTTTTTCCCAGGTATCGCAACGCCACAGTTGAACTTTCCCCTTAGCGCACTTGGAGGCGAGGAGGCGTCTATCAGCAGATAAGGAAATGCACGTAACCGAACCTTTGTAACCCTGAAGGATGTGTGTCTGTTGTCCGGTTTCAATGTCCCAAAACCGGACATCTTCGGCTGTTGAGGCGATAGTCCGCCCGTCCTGTAGCCATTTAACATTGAGAACGAAAGTTGCGTGCCCTGTGAGTGTCTGCTGCAACTTTCCGGTCTGCACATTCCAAATTCTGATCGTCTGATCATCAGAACCGGAAGCAATTAGCCGTCCATCTGGCGACCAAGCTACGCAAGCGACAATACCGGCGTGCCCTTCTAGCGATCGCAACAATTCCCCTGTCTGTACGTTCCAAATGCCAATCGTTGTGTCGGCGGAACCTGAAGCAATCGACTGTCCATCGGGTGACCAAGCCACGCTGTAGACATTATTACAGTGTTCTGCCAGAGTTCGGTGTAGTTCTCCAGTTTGGACATCCCAAATCCGAACTGTCATATCGCCCGAACCCGAAACCAGCATTCGTCCATCCGGCGACCAAGCCACACTGGAAACCCACTGGGAGTGTTTCTGAAGCGTTTGGCATAGAGTCCCAGTTTCTAGATCCCAAAGCCGAATGCTGTTGTCATAGGAGGGTGAGGCAAGCCTCTGTCCGTCCGGCGACCAAGCGAACCGGAAAATTTGGTTCCTATGTCCCCGCAGTAAGTGTCGAAGTTTGAAGCCAAGGGGAATTGTGCAATTTGCGCTCTTCTGGTTTGACATAAAGCCTTACCTGGTTAGTAGTCAGGAGGTTGGATGTTACATAGAGCAGTTGCACCTTCAAAGGGAGGAAGCCGTGTAGACTTATCGCTGACTGATTGTCATGTTAATGATAGCCTCCGCTTTGTGGATGTCCACTAGGGCAATTTCTGCGCCCACGCTGTACTCAAAGAGTCAGCGTTGGGTCGTTGACTGTAGTTGAGGACATTGAATAGTGAGACGAAAAAAGAGTGAAAAAAGTGGCGTAGTGGTGGGATTGCTTTTTGGCTGTACGATCTGACAGCTTTGATTCCTCGGTAATAAGCTGAAGCGATCGAAATCGTGAATTTTTGTATAGAACAACCTTTAAGACTTACGCAAAATTCTCCATTAGACCCTAGATAGTAGAATCGTAATTTTCTCTTTCTTCGGGTTTTACGACAAAATAAATGTAGTCATACAAGCTCTATAGAAAGTACCCAAAGAAATACATAAGTTAATGCCCTCTAATACTCAACTCCTCCCCCGCTACAGTGTCAAACAGATACGGGAGAACGGGAAACAATATTACGTTGATAGTTATGGCGCTAAGCTGCCAAGCGTCACTACAATACTCAATGCCACCAAACCTCAAGAAGATCGAGAAAGACTATTCAATTGGCGGCAACGAGTTGGAGTAACCGAAGCAAACCGCATTTCTGGAACGGCTTCCCGTCGCGGTACGGGAACGCATAAGCAAATTCAGCGCTACCTAGAGGGGAAAGAGTGTCCTTGTCCTGAACCCATCCTTCCCTACTGGCAGAGTATAGAACCAGTTTTGCAAGAAGTAGATAATGTCAGGCTACTAGAAGGAACTGTGTTCAACTATGATTTGGGCTACGCGGGAATAGTAGACTGTGTGGCGAATTTCCGGGGTATTTCCTGTATCTGTGAATGGAAAACCGCAGACAAACCTAAAGGTTCAATCGAGCGTTTGTACGACTATCCGCTCCAAATAGCCGCTTACACTAACGCTGTTAATCATTATTATCAAGATTACGATATTAAACTGAAACACGGTCTAATTGTTGTAGCAATTCCAGGGATGCTAGCCGAGGTGTTTTGGTTCGAGCCAGAAGCGATGCAAATCTACTGGCAACAATGGGAAGAGCGAGTAACAGCATTTGGAAAGCTTCAACGGGAAAAGAGCTAGTTACTCCCACTGATGTTTAAGTCACGTATGAGGGTGATTTGCTTGATGCTTCAGCCGTCAAACTTTTTTAAGCGTGCGACGACGCTTTGCAGTTCGTTTGTTGTTTTTGAGAGTATTCTCAGAAGAAGCTCGGCTTCCGATCATCGATTCAAGGATAGCGGAAACAAGAAAGAACGTACCAATTGCCGTAAAGCTTAGAATTACTTGCATTTTTTTCGCCTCTACTGTTGATAATTTAACAGTAGATGACTATGACTTGCGCTAGGAATTGCCCTATGCAACTCCCTTAATCGGCTGTCTATATTTTGGTAAATGTAACTCATTTTCAGGCATTACTTCAGCCTAAGAGTGGACAGTCTGCCAACTGGTACAGCCATCCTCACCCGTTTTGTTCAATCTGAAGAATACTAAACAAAGGACAACATATTAATGCTTCATCAGAGAGTCAGAGCTACCGAGGCAACTTCTGCCGTTAGTTCTGACTTTTTCTTTTTATCATAACTTCCTGAGCCGGCTCTCTCCATTTCGGATGATTTGCAAGAGAAGGTAAATGCGATCGCTCTTCCAACTGCTAGGCAGACGCCACTACTGAACAGTCCTTACCGGAAGTTTTCCCTGTAAGTATCGATTCTAGCATTAAAAAATAGATGCCCTACGGGGGCATCCTTCCAAGCATAAAAGTGATTTAGC
>JBFLZA010000859.1:0-3291 GCA_040756535.1 Cyanobacteriota bacterium | reverse complement strand
TAAATTCAGTACAGAAATACCATCCAATTGCTGCCGCCAGTAGCGTCGCTGGGTTTCCAGCACTTCCCCTTGCAACCACTCATGCTGCCAATGAGCAAAATCGGCGTACTGGAGAGGGAGTTCGGCGAGAGGAGAAGGCTGATTTTGAGCAAAAGCGGTGTAGATAGCGCTGAGTTCCCGAATCAGTACCCCAATCGACCAATCATCGCAGATAATGTGGTGCAAATTCAGCAGCAATATGTGTTCTGTCTTGTCCAACTTCAAGAGCATTAATCGCAACAGCGGCCCAGTGGCAAGATTAAAAGGACGCTCACACTCTTCTGTAAGGATGTACTGCGCTTGGAACTCCCGTTCGTCTGCTGGCAAATGCTGTAAGTCTATGCCTGAGGGAATTAGGGTTAAAGTGGGAGCAATAATTTGTACCAGTTGCCCCTCCACTTGGCCAAATCGGGTACGTAAGGCTTCGTGACGACGCACAATTTCATTGAACGTCTGCTCTAATGCCGTTAAGTTAAGCGAACCTGACAAGCGCAGTGCTGTCGGCACATTATAGAAAGTATTACCAGGGACTAACTGGTCAATAAACCACAGCCTAGCTTGAGCAAACGATGCTGGAAAGACAAAGACCTCTTCTTCATTCATCGAAGCGATACCTGCTGATTATGCGATCAAATGGGGCATCTGAATGAAACACCCGTTGCCTTTCTACAATCAGTAATGGCTCAAACATTGAGACGCCCTTTTTTCCAACAGGGGATAACATCGAGGAGTTGAGTTCGCATCTATCATCAGAGTTTTGAGGAAAACTTCTACCTGTCTAAAGAGGTAAATTTTAATAGTGTTGGGACGGACGTGAACAAAAAGAATACACAAGTTCAGGAGTTCAGGAGTTCAGAAGATTTTTGAATACGAACGTATTTTGCAGGTACCTCTCTACATTATCTTTGAGCCAGAGGGAGGTACGCTGGAAGTGCGACAATTGATGAGCGATCGCTATCAAGTTCGGGAACCAGATGAGAATGAGCGCTACTGGATTGCTTCAATGAATCTGTATTTAGGGGTGTGGCACGGCACCAAAGCTGAGCGCACAGGCTACTGGTTGCGCTGGTGGGACGAAAATGGAAACTTGCTGCTGTGGGGAACAGAACGATTGGAGCAAGAGCGTCAACGAGCAGAGCGATTGGAATCTTATCTCCGAGGCCAAGGAATTGACCCAGACGCAATTGTGTAGGACGATCACAAACCCATGTTTTTCACTGGAGAGTGTCAAGATTTAGCGAAGACAGTCAATTGCGATCGCCATTATATTACCGACATCAACCAGTAAATCCACCATTTCCACCTCCCAATTCTTAGAGTCCGAGTGAGTCGCCACGAGCAGTCCCCACCCCTCTCCTCGAATCAGAATCGGTACTATCAGTGCTGCTTTTATATTCAACTTACCCAATCGCTTGATTACAGAAGCTGGTATTCCTTCCTGCTGAATATCAGAAATTACAACAACCTTTCCTGCCTCTATCTCCTTGGCATATTCCTTTTCCCATTCCGATGCTTCCAAAGAGGATTTCACCGGAGATTTTCCATCTTTAGTAAGATAGATTACAGTCAAATTTTCATTTTTGTGATATAAATCTACTTGATTTACCTTCAGAAATTCCTGAAGTTCCTTCAGGGTGGGATTAAGAATTTCCTCCAGCGATCGCGCCTGAGTGAGGCAACGAGTGATACTTCTAAACAAGCATTCTCGCTGACTTTGTTTTTGTAAGGCTTCTGTAATCTGCTGGACTTGTTGGAGAGACTGAATCCCTGCTAGAAGGCGGGCAACCCGCTGACGCAGTACAGCCCAGTGAATCGGTTTGGTAATATAGTCCGTTGCCCCAGCCGCAAACGCCTGATCGACGGAATCTTGATCATCGAGTACCGTAATCATCAGTACAGGTGTATGCTCAGTGCCGGGAAAAGTCCGCAACTGTTGACAGCAGATGAACCCATCCATCACCGGCATCACCGCATCCAGCAGCACGATATCAGGCTGTAACCGTGCGAATTCGGACAAGCAGTTCTCCCCATTGTTGGCTTCTGCGACTTGGTATCCTTCTTCTTCCATAGCGAGGCGCAGCAACGCTCTGAGAGTGCGGTCATCATCGGCTACCAGAACTAAGGGAGAATTGGGTTGAATTGGGGGATTCATGGAGAGCTTTGTACATTTTCCATTTGCCAAGCAACTTTTACTTTCTCATACTCCGCTTCTAGCTGGACGAGAAACTCTGGAGTCGCATCAGTGGTGCCAGCACGTCCCATCATCTCTAACTCTTTACACAGATGGGAGAGAGTCTTAGCCCCCACATTGGCACTGCTAGAGCGCAGAGTATGAGCGGCGTGTTTGAGAGCTTGAGCATCTCCAGTATTCACCGCTTTCCGAATATCTTGAAGCAATTGGATGGCATCTTCGAGGTAGTTATTGATGATTAGGTTTAAGTTTTTACCTGCGATCTGTCGCAGAGATTTTAATACCCTGGGATCGAGGATAGAGTGGGACTCAAGAGATGATGGACCTATTTGGGGTTCCTGTGTTGCCTGTTTGCTTGGCTCAACGGTTATGGGTTGGCACCGTTGCAAGGCGCGAATCAGTTCTTTTTCCTCAATGGGTTTACTGATGTAGTCATCCATACCTACTTCTAGGCATTTTTGGCGATCGCCAGCCATCGCATAAGCCGTCATGGCAATAATTCTTGGACGTGGGGATTTGAAATTGGGGATTGGGGATTGGGGATTATCGGTTAACTCATGAATTTGAGCCATCTGTTTCGGCCATTCTTGACAGATGAGACGAGTTGCCGTTAATCCGTCCATTTGGGGCATTTCCACATCCATCAATACCACATCATAGGGTTGACGGCGCAGAGCTTCGAGGACTTCTCGACCATTGCTCACCACATCCGCTCCATATCCCAATTGTTTTAGGGTGAGCAGAGCAACTTGCTGGTTCACGCGATTGTCCTCTGCGAGTAAAATCCGTAACGGAAGCTGTTGAGCCAGTTGGTGCGTCTGAGAAGTGAGTTCAAAAGATGTGCGATCGCATTCCTTACCGATAGGTATAGCAACAGGATAGCCAGGAGCAATAATCGTGAAATAGAACGTAGAGCCAGATTGGGAATGAAGATTTTGAGATAGAGAGATATCAGTCAACTCGCCCCCTTGTCCCCCTTGTCCCCCTTGTCCCCCTTGTCCCCCTTGTCCCCCTTGTCCTCCTGTCTCCCCAGCTCCCCAGCTCCCCAGCTCCCCCAGCTC
>JBFLZA010000858.1:0-3299 GCA_040756535.1 Cyanobacteriota bacterium | reverse complement strand
GTATAGCTTACTCCTTCGGTTCCTGCGGGAACGTTTTCAAAGGTAACCCAGCCATTTAATCCTGTGTAACCGCTTGCAACAACTTTGTCTCCGCTGAGCAGGGATACATACGCTCTCCATACTGGTTTTCCAGTCTGCCTGTTATAGACGAATATCCTCACAGTTGCAGGTGTAGGTGGAACTGTCGGCACATACTCAACTGTTATTAGCGGACAAGCGAAGTGTGTATTGAAAGCACCTGTAAGGCAATCTAGCGAAGCGTATAGATAGGTGTCAAGCTTTTCGTAGCCAGCAATAGACCTGTTTATGGCGTACTTGTTAGTCACAAAGGTTCTATCTCCCTGGGTTATTGCTTCGCCCTCTACACCCCACACAACGTCGCTGTTTCCGAGTGCTCTAAAGACTCTGTCGTTTCGTACAATCCAAGTCCCCCATCCTATTCTTATCATAGAGTCTATTTGTGCAAACGTTAGCTTGTGGTCTGTTCCCGGCATTGCACTTATAATATCTATAGGAGTTTTCAGGTACCAGTGTCCATGAGCACGAAGAGGCATCCACCACTCTCTTACAAACCTTATGCAGTTAGGACTGTGACCGCTTTCTGGACAGACCTCAGCATAGTAGCCTGACTTGAGATACCACCAGTCAACAATGGGGAAAAGTTTGAAGGTTTTAGGGACTTTCTCTGCGAGAACCTCTGGCTTTGCAAGATATACTTGTTTGCTCACTTTGAAGCCTCCTCAGGTTTAGGCAGGAACCAGGCGACTGTAAAGCCTCCTAAAGCAACAAGAGGTGAAGCCAAAATCCAAACGGGTATTGCAGTCACTTTTGCTGTTCCACTTCCTATAAGTCTTTGCGAGTTTCTGTCGTTTATGAGCCATTGCAGAACAAATGGAGCATTAGGGTCTGTTGACCTTGTCCAGTAATCTACCCAATAGTTCCACTTATCTATACTTGCCAAGTAGCTTTCCCTAGTTGTTCTTCCGTCAGCTAAGCGGTAGATTACTTCAAGTATTGGCTCAAAGAATCCTTTTGCGTACTTGTCCACAAGAGGGTATTGTATCACATCTTGAATCCAGCCGAAAACTTCAGTGTAGCCAATATAGCAAGTTGCTTTTTTGTTTGCGACAATGTCTGGTCCCAGCACCCTTCCAGTCAAACAGCTTAGCAGGTAAACAACTCTTCCAGCAAGCTCTTTACAGTCGCAAGTCCAGAAAATGCGGTTGTAATTCTGACCAGTAAAAGTGTTCTCATTCCCATGTCCGCAGCCAAAGAACCAAACGGGGTCTCTTGTTCCTAAGTCTTCAATTACTCTTGAGCGCACTGCACTGCTACCGCGCAAATCACTAAGGTTTATGCGCTTCAACACAAGGTAGTCTACTGCGTGTTTAAGTGCTAACCTGCCTAAGTAAGTTGCAACCTCAAAATCGGGTCTTGTGCAAGTTGCGAAACCCACTCTAGGCATTGATCATAAAGCCTCCTTTTATTACGGGGCTCACTTCATCTATGAATTTTTGCACCTCGACCTGTCGGCTGAGCCCTAAGGCGTAGAGAGCTTTCCATTTGGAAGCAGGCGGTCTGCTCATGTAAAGCCAAGGATGATAACCTAATTCTTCAAGGATGGCTTTTACTGTTCTGACTAACGGGAGGCCTGTATTAACCATGCGGATATATCTGTAACTTTTCGTTCCGCGTTCAATTGTGCGAGTCGTTCCCTCTGATTCATAGAACCCTCTTAGAAAAGCCAGTTTATGTTCCTTGTTTTTCAGAATTCTGAAAAGAGACGAAGGAAAACGTGCTTTGAACCCCTGCCACCACTCATAAAAGAACAGAGAGTATGCATAGACCTCATACGAATTCTTTCGCTTGGGCTCTTTGCTCGGGACAAAGTTTCTCTTTGCATGAAAGCCCAGTTTCCTTAGAGCCTCGGCGAAACTGTTAGCAAAGATTTCCGATGTAACACGCAGCTTGAGAACACGATGTGGGCTTCTTCTCTTTTTGTAAACGCAACCATCACCGAGCAAGACACCAATAACGTATCCTAAAGCTGGGCTTGGTTCTAAATTTGGGGGGTCGTGGCGGTAGCGAGGTTTGACCCCTTCATGCAACCAGTGTCTCACGGCGCTAGAATTTATTCTGAGTTCTCGAGCTATGCGGACGTACCCCCAACGCTCTTCGTTTCGCATATCTATCGCTTTTTGATACAAGACCAGTCGTTCTTCAAGCGGTAACTTACTAACACTTAACATATTTCTCATCACAGATTTATCCGAAGTCGCATAAACTCCAAAAGTGTGCTGTAAGCGCGAACGAGCGTCTCTCCAACATCATCTCTTCTTCTAACGTGTTCATACGCTTGTGACGGAGTCATGGCTGGAACGTACTGGGCAAGCGCGTAAATCTTTGGTCTCTCTGGGCTTACAGCAGCCTGTCTTCTCCAGAACTCTTCAGCTTCTTCCCATGGCTCATCCATCCCTATAGAAGCTAGTGCTGAAAGTATTTCTTTCACGTTCAAGCCTGCTCTGAGCATGTTCAAGACTTCGGAAGGTGAAACTGGTCTTCCAGCAACTTTTACGAAGGGAACATTCGCAAGTGCAGGACTTGTCGCTATGAGTCTTTCAAGGGCAACTATCTTTCCAGCTATCATCCTCTTTCCTCCTACTTCTTTCCTCTTGCCAGCGCATAACCTGTAGCTCCGCTTCCGAGAAGACTTAAGGCTAGCAGAATCCACTGCCACCAAGTTAAGCTACTGAAACCTGGCTGAGGAATGTCAACAACACTGCCTACGTTCCTTGCAAAGAACCAGATGTCTCTGTAGTCTATTTTTCCGTCACGGTTGACATCGAACTGCCATATGTAGCCAACTTCACCTCTTCTTTTTCCATAGGACTTCGAAACTGCGCTGATAAGCTCCATTGTTACTAACACTTTTCCCATATCATCTCCTCCTTTTAACTACAACTCCAGCTCCAAATCCAGCTAAAGCAGATGCTATTAAGATAGCCCACTGCCACCAGGCTAATACCGGAAGCCCAGTGACAGTTATAGGCTTAGTTGCCTCCGCCTTGTTATACGGCATGCTCTATCACCCAAAGGGCTATTGAAGCTTCTGGATGTGGCATGCGCCTTATTGCCTCAACAAACGCAGGTACTCTGACTCTTAAGACAGCAATTGCTAGAGCAAATCCTTCTCCTGCATATGCGGACCTAAGCGTGTAAGTTCCGCTTGTGGGAATACTCGCTGATAAAGAGTATGAACCGTCAGATGCAGTGGCTGGAGTGCCCAAAAGCGTTGTATT
>JBFLZA010000857.1:0-3299 GCA_040756535.1 Cyanobacteriota bacterium | reverse complement strand
ACCTTTGCGCTTGGTTCTTTTACATTATTAGGGGCAGCAGCTATCCTGCGGTTTGTTCACCCACCAGAAACACCGACTTCGTCAATCCCAAGCTCGGAGCCTTCTCCAACTCCTGCTAATTACTCCTTACTCCCTGCATTAGGATGGATTTTTATCACGGGTGCTGGTGTGGCATGGGGGTCAAATTTCCTTATACAAACGATGCGAAAAGTTATGCAAGCCCTAATAGGTAGTGCCAATCTTGACTGGGTTATGTTTGTAATCGCGATCGCATTAGCTTTAGCCGCATTACCAGCAGGAGCGATCGCAACTAAACTGGGAAATGGTCGAGCCATGCTATGGGGTATTGGGGTAACGATGGGATTAATGTTACTAATCGCCTTGATACCAAATTGGTTCGTTGTGCTGATAGCGGTAGTGGCTATAGTAGCGGCTTTTAGCTTGATTGTTAACGGAGCTGTTCCCTACGCATTGTCATTGATGCCGCCTCAACGGGTAGGGCTAGGGACTGGAATGTATTTTGGAGGATATTCCGTCGCTGCGGGTCTATTTGGGATGGTATCTACACAACTTCGTCAAATGACATCGATTACTGCTGCTGTTTTCGGAGCGATCGCCTTTTTAGTGGCCGGTTTATGTATTGCAGTAAGTACAAGCAAGTCAGCAGCCACTACATAGCTCTTTGTTCAAACTTTTAGGATTTCTACCTTTGTTCGCCATCAACCGGGTAGCATATCCAGTGAAATCTTTGTTGAGAACCATCATGAGCAGGCAAAGTAGCATCGGATGCAATCTGGGGTTGAAAAAGCTTCCCTTTAGACCTTTGTTCCAATTCTGTGCTGGTCAACTAGCAGTAGCTAGTTTGTTTGCGATCGCAATTCCTAGTCGTCCTGCCCACGCCTTTAATGAATTCCGGCTTTGTGCGGCCCAGTTAGTACGCTTAGCTGACGTTTCTCCAGAAGAGGCAGCAGTTGCTTGTTCTGACGCACTGAATCCCAAAGAAATATCAAGATGCGTTGTGACCATTCATCGACTCACACCAACGCTAACCCAAAATGCCTTAGTGGCTTGTACAAGAGTAAGACGGCCTGTTGAATTATCAAGTTGTGTGTCTGATATCAGTAAAAGAACTCGCGAATCACAAACCAATGAAGTAATCAATTACTGCCGCCGCAGCCTTCTACCTCTGCGCTATTCGGAGTGTGTTGTCGGGTTGAGCCGTGAGATTGATATTTCTCCAACCAGAGCGATGGAGACTTGCATTAAAGCCGAAGACTTCCCCCGTGACTCTTCTCCTGCCTTTATTCCCGCACCCCCAACTAACCCAACGCGCCCAGTCGCTGTCCCAGATTTACCACAAGTGCCTGCGAATCCGCTTAGACCTGGTATGCCGACTGTTCCCAGTAACTAAGCACTTTAAAAAATTGTTCACTCAGGACACGGTGTTGCCACCTTGCCCTGGCTGAATTTAACCGCGCTTTTTAAACTTGGTATAGCAATCGCCAATAAATAATAGTCTGTAGACCTATTTAGGGCGATAGAATAATCCAGTTAAAGTCCAGTTCCCCTATACGGGGATTGAGAGTGTCCTGTCTAGAACTCAAACAATGCCTCAGACTTACACTGTTGAAATTCACCACCAAGGCAGCACCCATACTATAGAAGTGCCAGAGGATCAAAAAATTCTTAGTGCTGCCTCTGCTGCTGGCATAGATTTACCAAGCTCCTGTCATGCCGGTGTCTGTACCACTTGTGCCGCTCAGCTTTTAGAAGGAACAGTAGAGCAGGGCGAGGGTATGGGTATAAGTCCAGAACTACAAGCTGAAGGTTATGCACTCCTGTGTGTTGCTTATCCCCGCTCTAACCTAAAAATTGAAACAGAGAAAGAAGAAGAGGTGTACAGTCGCCAATTTGGTCAGCCTTAAGAAGGAAATGGTTACGGGTTGAAAGTTGGGAGGTTGCAAGTTTTAACCTTCAACCTTCAACCTTCTAACCTTCAACCATTACTAGGTATTAAGGTTTTTCTAGGCGACAAGACAGAAGATTTAAGTTAAAAATTCCTTTACGGTCAAAGCAAAAGGGGATATCACTGACTCTTTGGGCATAATTTTCTTTGGGAAAGGTAGTGACTCTTCCATCAGTAGAAACCTCACAGGGTCTATTGATGGAGCATTCCGGTTGTTTCATCGCTTCATCATCAACACCCGTGTTGGCGATCGCAACCACTTTGTTACTTTTTAGGGAAACAATCGGCGAACCTGACATGCCGCCAACAACACTACAACGATTACGAATTGATTTTTCCCATTCATAGATATCTTCCCGCACACTGACAGATTCCCCAATTTGGCAACCGGCTCGATGCAGGAAACTCCGAGCGGGTTCCACGCCTCTCATTGGAATACCCACAACCTCCACAGGTTCTCCTACAGGGGGAGAAACTTCAGCAATTTTCAAGGGAGTAAATCCCTCCTTAACTAATTGCTTATAGGTAGTCGCTAGTTCTAAAATCGTGACATCTGTTCCCTTCATCGTCGCATAAACTACCCGTCGCACCCGAACCGGACGAACGCGAATTCTTTCATCCTTAAAGTAATTCAACTTAAAAACTAAATTAGAGGGTTGATTAATCAGAATTTCTTGAGGACTGGGAAAGTTGATTCCGTCATAGCAGTGACCATTGGTTAAGGCATAGGCGGGAGCTTGTTCATCACCGTTGGTATCTACGAAAAAAGCAGTGCAAAATCCATCGGAGCGATTTTCTAACCGTCCAACACCGTTATACTTCTTACCTTTGCCAACGGATAAAAGTTCCCAATTCACTTTAGATGAGTTCACATCTTCATCAGGTAACCGGTTGCCGTTGCGATCAAAAATCGCGGCTTGTGCCAAGTTCGTGCTCAGAGCCAATCCTAATCCCAGAAATGCCAGAAGTGGCGTTTTTGCCCAAGTTTTCCGCATATGACAGGTACTCCGTCCTTCTTGATCGATAATTAATAGAGATCAACTCAACAGATAACTTTTAAATCACAACAATGACAACTCACTTCATTACGGCAGAAATTGACCTGCAAGAGTCTCCTGTACAGCTACAGCAGGAAATTGAAACAGAATTGCAAAAGCGGGGAGAACCCCTGCGTTGGGCTGTAACTCATGTCGATACGGAACGTCAAAAAGCCCAGGTAGAAGCAATTGTTACTGTCGAATCTGAATCTACTGCTGCACTGTGAGCCAACGCCCTTATACTGTCGTTTTAATCGTTCCTACCGGCGTGGGAGCGGCTATTGGGGGTTATGCGG
>JBFLZA010000856.1:0-3300 GCA_040756535.1 Cyanobacteriota bacterium | reverse complement strand
ATAACCAACACCAAGGGGGACATATCGAGCCGTCAGGCGAGTACCCCCGGAGGTTTAGCGGTGGGATGAAAGGCACAAGGGCTGTGTCCGGTCGCTTGCGACTGCGCTTCCTATGCCGGAGTTCATCTCCGGCATCCAGCGTCAGTCAATCCCGGCACAGTTGACAACACCATTGCGCTATTTTACGATTAAGTGAGTTTAGAGTAAAAGCTGGGATGAAGCGTCGAGTAGCGAAAATCAGACTCTATCCAAGTAACGAACAACAACAAGCGCTAGCCAAAGCGTTTGGCTGTAGTCGTTGGTGGTGGAACTACGCTCTCAACAAGACGATTCAAACCTATCAAGAAACGGGGAAAGGATTATCAGACAAAGCACTCAATTCGCTACTCCCATCCCTCAAACAAGAATACGAGTGGTTGAAAGAGACTTATTCACAGGTCTATCAATCAACCACTCGCAATTTGTCTAGAGCATTTCTTAATTTCTTTGAGAAACGTGCGGCTTTTCCTAGATTCAAATCAAGGAAAGCTAAGCAGTCTATTCAATATCCTCAGAGTGTTAAAATTGAAGGGAGTTACCTTAAAGTCCCCTTTATTGGCTTGATTGAAGCAAGGCTTCACAGACTATTCGAGGGTGAAATAAAGACTGTCACGATATCAAAAGACCCGTCGGGTAAATACTTTGCATCTATCTTGTTTGAAGTAGAAGGAGATGAGCCATTAGCTTCAACCGAAGGCAAGATTGCAGGTGTTGATTTAGGATTGAAAGATTTCGCTATTGTTCATGATGGCGAAAAAACATCTAAGTTCGCTAATCCTAAGCATCTAGCTAAACATGAACGCAACTTAGCCCGAAAGCAAGCCAAGTTAGCCAGAAAACAAAAGGGTAGCAATAACACAGAGAAAGCAAGAAAGCTTGCAGCTAGAGTATACGAGCGAATCAGAAATGTCCGCCAAGATTTTCTCCATAAGCTTTCCCGGAAGCTGGTTGACGACAACCAAGTCATCGTAGTGGAGAACCTAAACGTTAAGGGCATGGTTCGTAACCACAATCTAGCCAAAGCAATATCTGATGTTGGTTGGGGAATGTTTGTCAATTTTGTGAGTTACAAGCTGGAACGTAAGGGCGGAAAACTTGTAGAAATTGATCGATGGTTCCCTAGTTCTAAACTCTGCTCAAAGTGTCTCTATCAAACATCCGAAATGCCGCTAAATGTCCGGAACTGGACTTGTCCGAGCTGCGGTACGCATCATGATAGAGACGAGAATGCAGCCAAGAACATAAGAGCAGAGGGCATCAGACTCTTATGGGCGTTGGGAACCAGCGCTCCTGCGGCAGGAGGAGATGTAAGTCCTCTGCTTGGACGCAAGCCCAAGCAGAGGCATTCTCCCGTGATTGTCGAAGCCCCCAATATAGTCGGTACTCCGACTTAGTGGGGGTAGTTCACACTGATGATGCTATTTTGACTCAAGTTAGGGGAGAAACCAGTAAATCATGGGCTAGGGGAGAATCCTCCCTGTTCCCTAATTGTTCATCCCCAATCCCTGCTCTGCTCAATTTGAGCTCAGCTATGTAAAAAAAGCTGAACGTCTGTTGAGAGAAAATTTATCTTAGTGTGTGTTGCTGCAAGGATACAACAAAACCAATGGTCACCGAACGGACTTTACCCGAATTTAAAGTTGAACACGCCAAAATTACGAAAGAGGAAGGCCTGATCCTGTACGAGGATATGGTACTGGGTCGCCTTTTTGAAGACAAGTGCGCGGAAATGTACTACCGGGGCAAAATGTTTGGTTTTGTCCACCTCTACAACGGTCAAGAAGCGGTATCAACGGGTGTGATCAAGGCGCTACGCCAAGACGAGGATTACGTTAGCAGCACCTATCGTGACCATGTTCATGCCTTAAGTGCGGGAGTTCCGGCACGAGAGGTGATGGCAGAGTTGTTTGGCAAAGCAACGGGTTGTAGCAAGGGCCGGGGCGGTTCGATGCACCTCTTCTCGGCTCAGCACCGTCTGCTTGGAGGTTATGCCTTTGTGGCGGAGGGAATTCCCGTTGCCACGGGGGCAGCTTTCGCCGCGAAGTACAGGCGAGATGCTTTGGGAGATGAAAGTGCAGATCAAGTAACAGCTTGCTTTTTTGGAGACGGTGCCTGCAATAACGGTCAGTTTTTTGAGTGCTTGAACATGGCAGCGCTGTGGAAACTGCCAGTTATTTATGTTGTAGAAAACAACAAATGGGCGATTGGGATGGCTCACGAACGGGCGACTTCCCAACCCGAAATTTACAAAAAAGCCAGCGTGTTTGGCATGACTGGGGTTGAAGTGGATGGGATGGATGTCTTGGCGGTACACACGGCTGCTCAAGAAGCGGTTGCTCGTGCTCGTGCAGGAGAAGGCCCAACGTTGATTGAAGCCCTCACCTATCGCTTCCGTGGACACTCTCTAGCTGACCCTGACGAACTGCGCTCCAAAGAAGAGAAGGAATTTTGGTTTACTCGCGATCCCATTAAAAAGCTAGCCGCTTACCTGACGGAACAGAATCTAGCTGACCAAGAAGAACTTTCTAGCATCGATCGCAAAATCCAAGATGTGATTAATGATGCGGTTCAGTTCGCCGAGTCCAGTCCCGAACCCGATCCTAGCGAGCTGTATCGCTACATTTTCGCCGAGGACAACTAAAACTCCATACAACAGCAAGAAAGCCCAGGTGCTTTTCAGCGGTGGGATGAGATTCAGCCCCTTAACAGGGGCGTGAGTCTTTTCCTCGTGCTTTATTAAAGAGGTTTTGTAACTGGAATTGTTATGAAACGCTCAAATCCAAAGCGCTAGTCATCCCCTGTGGAAAAACTAGCGCTTGAAAAATATATGCATTTTGTTTATAGACTTAGGGCTTTGATATCAATTGATCTCATGCAATAGGTCTTAATGACTACGTGAGTTGCAAAAGAAAACCTAGCAAACGAAAGAATCGGAGATTGGGTCTCTCAGCAATCACCAACAATCAAGGTTTCTGAGCTTCCCTCGACCTGACGTTAACGACTCTTCCAGAAATCATAGAAAACTTCTGCAATTTAAAGCTTTGTATTTAGATGGCACCCTGATTAATTTCTCTAACCCGTTCAGGCTCTGGGAGAGGACGCTATGAGAATAAGATGCTCAGTAGAGTTTAGGAGTCATTCAGAGATTAGGTATTTGCAATACCTAATTTGAAGATTTGCTCTGTCGGTTTCTCCGTAAGAGCTTCAGCTTCGGTGATCGATCGCATCATCAAGTAACCTAAAACCTGTTTTCGCTCTAGG
>JBFLZA010000855.1:0-3305 GCA_040756535.1 Cyanobacteriota bacterium | reverse complement strand
AAACGATAGGAAATCACCAAGATGGTTTGATTTTGAGCAACGGGAAAATCATAACCTAGATACTGTGGCTCAAGGGTTCATCAAAGCTAAGTTAGACCGCATAGCTGAAAATCAAAAATTGCAAATTGAATACAAGAGAACAGATCGTTACTGGAATGTAATTTACCAGGACTATATCCGCTTTAAAGAGCAGTATGATGTCTGTGTGAATCGTCTTCTGAATCCGCCACCAGAACCACATCCATCTAATGAAGATGATGATATCGAAGATGATGAACCATCCGAAGAGACTAAGAGGCTGGTCAAGAAACGAGATGGTAACCGCTGCCTCTGTTGTGGTGAAAAAAAGAGCCGATTACTGCAAGTTGACCATATCAAGCCTAGATATTATGGCGGCGATCACTCATTAGATAACTTACAAACTCTTTGTCGTCAATGTAACCAGATTAAAGGAACTGACACAATCGACTTTCGTATTCATAAGACTCCTCTAACTGTGGCACCTGTCCCTGTCCGATTATCGGAATTTATTAAACCAGGGAATCATAAGGGTGTATATAGAATCACTCTTCGCCGCAGTATCAACTTTTTCTATCGCTGCGCGGCTGTTAACTTTGAAATCACAGTTAACAGCCGTACAGGAGAAGACTTGTATCGATGGGACATATCTCTTTACGCTGGTAACAATCCTGGTTGGGTCATCCCGCATCTTAAACAGACACTTAAAGAAATTCGGCGGGTTCGCTCTCAGGCTGGATTTGCAGGACCAAAGGAAATCGTTATAACTGCACCTGGGTTTGATGTTTTCGCTCCAATCATTTGAGTAATTTTATTGGTATGGCGATCGCTAATCAGTAATCTCGCTCTTACAACTGCGATCGCTTATTGTGCTCGGATGGTGGAGTTTGAAGGGCTATCACGCTAGAACGACTGAATGCGATCGCAAGCTAAATCTCCGCTCTCCAATATCACACCATTTTTCCAAAGCTCATACTCGCTAATATCAATCTCTTCGTTCCACACGATTGCATAACCACCTGGCTCGACTTGAAAGTTCCTGAAAAAAGCAGGTTGTCGAAGCCCAGAAAACATTGGAGTCTGTAAAAGATGACGAATATCATATTTTTTCACCTCTCCATTGGTAAATTCAATGACTAGAGTCGTGTCATCGATCGCTCTAGCTTTATGGATTTGAGGATACTTCATGCTACTCATAAACCTAACCGACAAAGGCTGGTTTACTATTTCCTACCGAGGCATCACATCATCTAGCTGTAAGCGCAACTCTGGCAAAAGTTCTGAAGCGATCGCTTCTCCTAGCCGATACCGTTGCTTTTGATAATCCTCACCCGCCAGACTACAAACTGTAAACGTTGGCTGCTTTGGTCTACCGATAAACTCAATCCCGCCGAGTCCTTTGTAATCCACAATCCAATATTCAGGAATACCGAATAGAGCATACTCCTCGACTTTACGAGCATAATCCGTTTCCCAGTTAGTACTGACAACCTCAACGACAAGCTTAATCGAACGCCCCAGGGTAATCACAGGTTCTCGACTCCAAAGCGGTTCGTTTGATAGCACTGTTTCATCAAGGATGACAACATCAGGACGACGCGCAGTGGCTTCATTCGCAAAAGGACTAACGATGCAAGTTCGAGGAATCAGCCAAGGCAAATTCTGCCGCTCAATCTCAACACTAATTTTTGTTGCCAGCTTCCCCCCAACCGTTTCGTGATGCCCCGTAGGTTCGATATCAACGAGTTCTCCATCAGCAAGTTCGTAGCGTGGGTTGTCACCGTACTGATTCAGAAATTCATCAAAAGTCAGGAATCTCGACGGAGTATAAGTCATAAGCTACCTTCGCTTCGCCCTATCGTACCGAATCCTTCTACAGGCTATAGTAAATTTCTGCCAGCAGATGCGATCGCCCATCTCCCATCACAGATTAACCGAAACGCGATCGCAAATCTGGTTAAGTGCGGATTTTTACTCCACATCATCCGGTAAATCTTTAATCGACAGTCCAGCTTTCTCCAGAAGCTCTTGCAATCGCTTCATCTGAGCGATCGTAAATTTAATGCGTTGATGTACACCCCGCTCATAGCGGTTGATCGACTCGCGGGTTATCCCTAGCGCTTGTCCGAATTCTTCCTGCGTCATTCCCAGTCGCTCACGCACTTGCTTTAAAGTTGGCACATCGGGGTTGAAATTTTGTTTTTGATCGTCTACCATCCTACTTATTGATGTGATGTTTCATCACATTGATGGACAAAAAACCAACAGGAAACCTTGAAGGGAAGTCTGATTACTTCCCGTCTCCCTGTCATGTCTATGCGTAGTTTCTCACTGATAGTAAAGATAGTGTAAGACACGCTAGCAAAGTGGGGCATTTGCTCTATGACGAGGCAAGGCAAAACTACCCAAGTGTGAGCTTGGGATGGGGGATGCTTTTGTCTTCAGTTGGCTTGATTCAATCCTTACTTCTAATCAAGGAGGTGATGCCGAGACAAAAATTGCCTGCGTGTACTGTTTGTTTAGTCTTCCATGAATAGGCGATCGCTAATAACTGCTTTTGAGATGCGATCGCCTTTCTTACCAATCAAACTAAAAGTAATTGTAATATGAAACACTCCGAATGGCTTCGCCTCAAAGTGGAAGGCGACAAGATTGTCATGGCTCTAAGAGCTGAGGGTTACCAGTGCCGTAAGCAAACTCGGCGTCTTTGCTGGCACCTTGGCAAAGGCACGATTTCTTATAATCTGACTTGGCTAGCAGCACCGATGAGTGAGTGGAGCGTGCTTCCTGATGATGCCACACCAGAACGCGAACAGCTTTTGTCTCAGATTCGCTCTATTGCTGACACTTACAGAGGAGGTGGTCGTCTCATGCAACCGGGCAAGAAAGTAGAGTCATTCGTTGATTCTAACTCTAATTCGAGCGATCGCTTTTGGCTTCAAGAGCATTATCCTTGGGTGATTGTCCGACTTCTACCCAACGCTCAGCGCTATATCGTTGCACGCTTCTACCTTCGCACTGAAGCGGAGAATCATCAACGACTCCTGAATCGATTTATGCCGACAGCCGAGTTTGAGGTGGTTTTTGACGCTCCATCAGCGGTAGCTACAGATAAGCAGAACGAGATTCCTGTCTATTGATCAGTAAGAAGGGCACGATAATACCCGTGCCCCTACGCCGAAACATTATCGTTAGTGTGGTCGCTGGACAATTTTTTCTAGAACCCGTCGCTTGGGTTTTGGGTGAATGCCAATTATGCGCACGTAATAGCCGTTATTCTCGGCAAG
>JBFLZA010000854.1:0-3307 GCA_040756535.1 Cyanobacteriota bacterium | reverse complement strand
GGGTTCTTGTTTGCAAAGCATACAGGGTAGGGGCGAAAGTGCTTTATCCCCTACCCTGTGGTAAATGGCAACTAATGAATTGTCTTACAAGGTAACTGACGTCTGTGATACGTTCAATCCAGCAGATTCCTGGCGGTACTCTTTGATGTCAATTTTCACTGGCTCTACTTCCCAGATATCCTGACAGTACTCCCGAATCGTGCGATCGCTAGAGAAGAAACCTGCACGAGCCGTATTGAGAATCGACATCCGCGTCCAGTTGTCCTGGTTGCGGTAGGCTTGGCTTACCTGCTCCTGGCACTCAATGTAAGATTGGTAATCTGCAAACAGCAAATACTCATCTTGGTGCATGAGCGAATCCACAAGCGGTTTAAACAAATCAGGATTTTCCGGAGAGAAGTAGCCAGCAGCAATCTGCTCCATCACCTCCCGTAATTCTGTATTGGTGTTGTAGTAATCCATAGGGTTGTATCCCTTGGCTTTGAGAGCGTAAACTTCCTCAGCCGTTAGACCAAAAAGGAAGAAATTCTCTGCGCCCACAGCGTCTCGAATCTCAATATTTGCACCATCTAGTGTGCCGATGGTGAGCGCCCCGTTCATCGCAAACTTCATATTGCCCGTTCCGGAAGCTTCCTTGCCTGCTGTGGAGATTTGCTCCGAGAGTTCGGCAGCAGGATAAACCCGTTGCCCTAAAGAGACAGAGAAGCCCTCTAGGAAAACAACCTTGAGGCGATCGCGCACATCAGGGTCGTTGTTGACCACTTTGGCTACCGAGTTGATCAACTTAATCACCAGCTTAGCGATGAAGTAGCCAGGAGCGGCTTTCCCTGCAAAAATTGAAGTTCGAGGCACAATATCAATATTCGGATTCTTCTTAATCCGGTTGTACATCGTGATGATGTACAGGACGTTCAGCAACTGACGTTTGTATTCGTGAAGCCGTTTGACTTGAACATCAAATAGAGAATTCGGATCGACTTCAGTATCGTTGTAGAGCAGAATATACTCCACTAAATCTTGCTTGCGCTCTTGCTTAATCTGACGCCAACGCTTGCAAAACTCGGCATCATCAGCAAATGCTTCTAGCTGTTTAAGCTGATCAAGCTGAGTCGGCCAATCAATACCGATTTTTTCATTAATGAGTTCAGATAGCTTGGGATTGCTCAGTAATAACCAGCGACGGGGTGTCACCCCATTGGTTTTGTTATTGAACTTCTCCGGCCAAAACTCATAGAAATCCCGTAAGACATCCTGCTGTAGCAACTCCGTGTGCAATGCTGCCACTCCATTGATGGCATGGCTACCGACGCAGGCTAAGTGTGCCATGCGGACTTGTTTTTCATGCCCTTCCTCAATCAGGGACATTCGTCCGAGTCGCTCTGTGTCTTGGGGATACCGAGCACGCACCTCTTCTAAGAAGCGGCGGTTGATTTCATAGATAATCTCCAAGTGCCGGGGTAGGAGCCGTTCAAATAAGCTCACCGGCCAGCGTTCTAGAGCTTCTGATAGCAGCGTATGGTTGGTGTAAGCAAAGGTGTTCTTGGTAATGTACCAGGCTCGGTTCCAACCTAAGTGGTATCGATCCACTAAAAGCCGCATCAACTCGGCAACGGCGATGGAGGGGTGAGTGTCATTGAGCTGAATGGCTACTTTCTCGTGGAATTGGTCAAAATTCGCGTGGTTTCGCCGATACGTCTTGATGATGTCTTGTAAAGAACAGCTAACGAAGAAATACTGCTGTTCTAGTCGTAGCTGTCGTCCTTGGGAGGTATTGTCGTTGGGATAGAGGACTTTTGAAATATTTTCGGAAAATATCTTGGTGGTTACAGAACCGACATAGTCCCCGCTATCAAAAACCTTGAAGTCAAATTCTTCAGAAGCTCCAGCTCGCCAAAGACGCAGAGCATTCACGGTATTGTTGTTGTATCCAGGCACAGGTGTATCGTAGGGGGTTCCTAGAACCTTGCGCTCTGGAATCCAACGCACTCGATAATTGCCATCCCCGTCGAGGCAGGCTTCTGTATACCCTCCGAAGTGGACTTCAACCGTTAATTCTGGGCGTCGAATTTCCCAAGGGTTGCCAAAGCGGAGCCACTTGTCAGGGTATTCAACCTGAGCGCCATCCTTAATCCGTTGGTCGAAGATGCCAAATTCATAGCGAATCCCGTAGCCAACAGCAGGAATTTCTAATGTGGCTAAGGAGTCGAGGAAGCAAGCCGCTAGACGCCCTAAGCCTCCATTCCCTAGTCCCGGTTCGGCTTCAAGGGCAACTAGATCGCTAAGGTTGAGTCCAGACTCCTTAAGGGCTTGGCTAACTCGTTCATACAGGCCTAAGTTGAGCAGGTTATTTTCCAACTGAGAGCCCATCAGGAACTCTGCCGACAGGTAGTACACGTTCTTAACATCTTTTTCAATGTATGTTGTTGTCGTGTTAATCCACCGGTGGAGTAGCCGATCGCGCACAGTATAAGCCAGCGCCATATAGTAATCAAAAGGCGTGGCTAAAAATTCATTTTTTCCCTGGATGTAGTAAAGGTTATCGGCAAAGGCTCGTTTGAGAGTCTCCACCGTCATACCGGTGCGATCATCTTCGATGTGAACCCTGACATCGTCTGGAGGATAGATGTCGGGTTTGATGGGTCTACGATGAGCCTGCTCGAAAAGTTTTTCATCCATGTTTGTCATTTCTCAGTTGCGATCGCTAATCATCATTCTTTTTCAGGGTGCGATCCTAATCAACCGTAGCTTCTGCATCGCATAATGGCTACTCGACAAAACTTATGTCTACGGTTACGTAAAACCGATTTAAGCTCATTTCACGTCTTTATGCGATCGCTCTTAGCTTAAAAAAAGTTTATTTGGTGTCAGCTAAAAAGACCAACAGATATGACCCACCCTGCGATCGCAATATAATCCCTTCCCATCGCTTGGCGATCGCACTCTTTTCTCACTACACATTTTGTGTACTATCCTTGACAAAATGCTCAATACACTCTAGTTATAGGGCAACTCTTATAATTCCGGAAGCGTGTAATAATAGTCCGACTGTCACTTGCTGATCGCCACTCTATGGATAAAATTCCTGAATCTACCGCCGACCTTGCTGCTGTTCTGCAAGAACCCGTCGATCTGAATTTTGAGCTGCCTGATCCAGAGGATGAGGAGATTCAGGAGTATGATTTTCAGCAGTTGGTGGATAACGCTTGGCGAGTTTGCGATCGCTTCGACTTACAGACGGAAATTTGGCGAGGGCGAATTCTGCGGATTGTGCGAGATAGGGAGAAACGGGGGGGCGATGGACGGGGGA
>JBFLZA010000853.1:0-3307 GCA_040756535.1 Cyanobacteriota bacterium | reverse complement strand
AGAGAAGACAGGGTAAGGATTGAAGCGTTAATTGCTCAACGGGTACAACGGGGTAAGAATCCTCATGGGGATGCTGATGCTTGCGTAGAGTGGTACACACCGCCAGAGTTTGTAGAAATGGCGAGGACAGTCTTAGGTGGGATTGACTTAGACCCTGCCAGCACAGCCAAGCCGCAAGAGTGGATAAAAGCTGGAACCTACTATACTGCCTTAGAGGACGGCATGGAGCAACCTTGGTTTGGGCGGGTATGGTGCAATCCTCCATACGGTAAAGACCAGCCCAAAGGCAGAAAGGCACCAGATTGGTTAGAGAAAGCACTCTCCTGCTACGAGAACGGACAGATAGAAGCGGCGATACTTCTGCTCAACCGCGCTGAGGCGGCTTGGTATAAGCAACAGTTGCGGCGGGTAACAGCAATTTGTGAAGTGTATAAACGAATACGCTTCATGGACGCCACCGGAAAGCAGCAACCTTCCCCGCGCTACTACAACGATTTCCTTTATCTAGGTAAGGAAGTTGAGAAATTTCAAACGATTTTTGAAACAGTTGGAGACATTCGCAGTTTAGTGTAATGCCTTTGACTCTTCATCACACAGATGGGTTTGCTCTTTAAAAGGTCGCTCCTGCCAAATTTTTAAAAACACTCTGAGGCTGAAGCAGTACTATAGTACTATAAAGCAGATTAACGCCAAGCTTAGGTCGCTCAATCCCTAGTGGGGGATTATCTCTTTTACCAGTGAACAAGGATGGGCTAGGCATTAAGAAGACGAAACAGCAAGGCTCAGAGGAATTCACTTATAGTACCAGGGATAGAATAGGGCTATTCGCCTGAGATACCTCTGCGACGCAGTGAGGTGAGAAAGGCGATCGCATCACAACTCGTGATATGTGTTCAAAAAATAGTCGCGATTCGTGAGTGAAGAGCGGAACAACAGCAGGCAGGGCAATAGACAGCAATCCCCAGAAAACTGAATATAGAATCGACGCACTCAATAACCTGCCTTTGGAACCTTTGGAATATTGCAAACGTTGGGTTGATATGCCCCCAGACGAGCGGGGGTATAGAAAAGCCTGCATTGCTGCCCTAGCTGAAGCCACAGGGCTGAGTCCAAGAACCATTGGGAATTGGGGTCAGAACTTTGAACGGCGACCTGCCTATGTTCTTCATATGTTACGAATGGCAGATAGGCTCAACCAGATTAAGAAAATCGTCTTACCTCCTGACTTTCCTCAAGAATAATTTACTCGCGATTCGTGACTAAAATACTTGTACTCAAAGCCAAGATTACCTAACTTGGGTTCTAAAGCACACAACGGGTCGGAGTACAAGTATTCAGCCTAAGGCTTTCTCAAAGTCTTGACCAACGAGTCAACTGATTTGAATCTCTAAATACTTCCAGCCAACCTTTGCTGTAGCTCACTGACTACCACTAAGTAAGGAGATGGGGAGCCACGCCTGTTGGAAAGTAATCGAATTGATACCCTCCGTCAGTTACCTCTCGAACCGATGGAGTACTGCCGTCGTTGGGTCAGCCGAGACAGCAGTAGAAACTACCGGAAAGCCTGTATCAATGCGATCGCACAAGCCACAGGTTTAAGCCCAAAGACTGTCAAAGACTGGGGGCCAAACTTTCGCCGACGACCCAGATACGTTGCCCGTCTCCTGCGTCAAGCTGACCTGATCAACCAATTCCAACAACTGGTTGCCACCGGAAGAATTACCCTCCCACCTGACTTCCCCCACGAGTAATCGATCGCGACTCACGATCAACTTTCCCACAAACCCCTTGTTTCTACTACTAAGGCAACTTTATGCTGCCAAATACGTGCGGAGTTTAGGGCTGGCAAAGATACTTTAATCCAGAGAGAGTAAGTAGCCCTATAGAAATCTCCCTGTGTAAACCGATAGCTTCTATAGGGGCATACCGTTAAATGAACTCAATCTCCACCTTTGACATCACCAAATACCCCCTACTCGATATCCTCAAAGACATCAAAACTGGACGCATCCAACTGCCAGATTTTCAGCGAGATTGGGTCTGGGATGATGCCCATATTCGCAGAGTTCTCGCCAGCATCTCTCAGGCTTATCCGATTGGGGCAATGATGCTACTTCAGCAAGGCAATCATCATCAAGCCTTCAAACCCCGTCTTCTCGATGGTGTAACGCTGCAACACCCTCCTTTTCCAGGCTTGTTAGTTCTCGACGGACAGCAGCGTTTAACCACCCTATTCATGGTTCTGCTGTCCGAGCAACCTGTCCTCATCAAAGACTTGAACAGTAACAAGCGATCGCGCAAATGGTATTACTTAGACCTCAAAAAAGCCCTTGACCCCAACACTGAACGTAGCGAAGCCATCATTGCTTTTCCTGAATCCAAGAAACTGCGAACATTTGGCGGTGAGTTGATTGACGTTTCTACTCTAGATAGAGAGTATGCAACGGGTCTTTTCCCCTTATCAAAAGTCTTCGGCTTTTTAGAGTGGCGCAGTCGACCTGGCGTACCCGATTCAATTAGTGGCTCTAGCGGCAATTCTCACCGTGAGTGGAGAATGTTCTAGCTTAGAAATGCCCCGGTTAATGTTATCACAATGGTTTTGGTGTGGGGTGTTCGGGGAAATGTATACGGGGCCGGCTGGGACGCGTGTAGCGCGTGACTTACTGGAGGTACCGACTTGGTTGTCGGGTGGAAGGCGGTCTTCCACCCATCGAGACGCCTACTTCACTACATCCCGACTCCACAGTGTCAGGCGGCGTCATGGTGCTGTGTATAAAGGTCTATCTGTCCTGTTGTGGCGCAAAGGGGCAGTCGATTGGTGTACTGGAGAAGAAATCAATGACGTGCTTTATTTTGAGGAGCAAATTGATTCACACCATATCTTTCCCGTAGCTTGGTGCAAGAAGCAAGGGATCGACCCCAGTAAATACAATTGCTTGGTGAATCGTACTCCTTTAAGCGCGAAAACGAACAGAGTCATCGGTGGAGAACCGCCTTCTATTTATCTGAGGCGATTGTGCCTTAACGGCACATTTCCATCGAGACTGGATGAAATTTTGTACTCGCACGCGATTGACCCAGCGACGCTGAAACGAGATGACTTTGAGGCTTTTTTTGCAACGCGGACCAGAGCGTTAATGGAGTTAATCGAAGAGGTGATGGGTAAGCGTTTAACCGTTGAACCCACATTCCGCCCTTGGACTGTCACATGCAGATAATTTAGTGAAGCGCGAGGGAGGAAGTGGGTGCCCAAAATAGGGTGGTCAGTAGGTAGCAATGCTAGCTTTTTTCTGTCACAAGGGATAAT
>JBFLZA010000852.1:0-3313 GCA_040756535.1 Cyanobacteriota bacterium | reverse complement strand
AAAACTGTAGCGGACAACGAAAGCATCATCATCAACCCTGCTGGCATGAAGGTACGGGTTCGGAAAAAGCGAATGACAAAGACAACGAAGAGTACTAATGCTAGCAATGTTGCTAGTCCTAGTCCTATTAGTGGGTTCTGAGTACAAATAAACCAAGTAATCAGTAACGCAATCCCACTGCCTACACCGCTATACAGCGATGCTTGGCTTTTGGCTTTGACATATCCCATCACACCGCCAAGCAAGACGACCAAACCGTAAATTAAGATAGACCAGGTAGCAATTGGAAATAAATTGTTCATCTGAGCGAAACTTACTGTATACAACGTTAGGGTAGAAAAAAAGGAGTTAGGAGATTTCCCATTATGACTTCCCACGACCTGCTGATGTTAGTCTTGCTACTGAGTCCTGGTCTGTTGCTTTCCATCATACTCATGCTTACCTTTGCCGCTGGCGGCTAATCAGGATACTTATTTTATAAGGGGCAGTGGGTTGGATTGGGCGCACGCCACTGCCAAGAGTATAGCGGTAACGGCAAGGCAAAAGCATATAAAAAAGCCGCATCAAAGCTCCCCCGTCAATTTACTTAAGGTTGGCGGGAGAGTGTACAGCTATTAAACATCAGGGTGTTTACTGTTCCGGTTTTTTAGCAGAGTTATTCGACTTTTCACCGTGACGCGGTTTTCGGCGCAAAGGCACGGAGTCGATTAATGTAGATTCCAGTTCCATACGCTGCTCCATCTGACGCAGGAAGTAGCCTGTCATCATCGCTGAAGCCAGCAAACCGGCTAGGTTCTCCCGATCAGTAGTAATTTGTACATTGAAGTCTTCTGAAGGGAGCATTCCTACCAACCCCTGCACGTTCTGAGAAATAATTTGTTGAATTTCAGGACTCGCGGATTTAGCCACTCGCGCCAAAACATCAGGGGATTGGTGCTGAAGATAGTTCAGAAGTTGATTTTCGTGCCCTTCTTCAGGTTGGGAACTGAGAAAGTCAGGGTTAAATACCATTAGGAATCTCAGATTGGACTTACATAGTTTCTACTCTAAACGATTGCGCCGTGACGCGACCTCTGATTTTCTGGATAAATCTTAGTTCTTTAGAAATAAATTTTGGAGCAAAACCGTTTATGAAGGAACGGTAAACCTATCCTCAGGACTGAGAAGTTTTCTTCAAGGAGGGAAGGAGTTGATCGAGTTCAAAGTGTTGATGAAATTTTTCAGTAACGTGCAGCCAGTATGAGCGACTGTCACTTTGCCGGCGTCTCTGGACAAATCCCAGGTGGACTAATTCTTGGACGTGTTGATAGGCACCACTGCCTCGCAGGTTGATCAAGTCAGTTTGAGCAATGGGGCTTTTCAGCGCGATCGCAGCCAGCGTTCTCAAGGCACCGACCCCCAGTTCAGCAGGAACTAAGTCTAGCATTAAATCCTGAAAGGTCGATCGCAGCTGCAAGCTGTAGCCAGCTGGTGTCTCAACAACTTCCAACGCACTATCTAAGTGGGCATAGTCTGCCATGAGTTCAATCAATGCCTCTTCGGCTTCTTCGCGATCGCATTGTGCCAGTTCAGCAATATCTGCGATCGGAAGGGGCTTACCCTTCAGGTAGAGTATTGCTTCTATCCGAGTTGCTAAACGAGGCATTGAGGATTTTAGATGCAAGGACTGTGGATTGGGAAAAATCAGTAGGGTGGGCAGTGCTCACGTATTCTACTACTTAGCGCTTCATTAGTTTAATCTCCATTACCTTAATCGAGTTGGCGTCCAGTAAGTTCTACGAAAATGTCTTCTAAGTTAGAGGGACGAACCATGATCCCCGTTTTATCCGGTAAGTTGTCGAGGTAGCTATTCGCCTCAGCTAGGGTAGGGAAGAATTTGTATTCAAAGCGATCCCCAACTTGCTTCATCACTAACCCTTCGCCATGCTGCGCTTTAAACTGTTGGAGGGTGCCCAGTTCAATTAGCTGTCCCGCATCCATGATGCCGATGCGATCGCACAAAAATTCCACCTCATCCATATAATGGGTGGTCAACAGCATGGTCATTCCCTGCTTGTTCAAATCACGGATAATTTCCCAGAGACGGCGACGGGTTTGTGGGTCTAGTCCTACGGTTGGTTCATCTAGAAATAATATTTTGGGTTCATGCAGCAATGCCCTCGCAATTTGTAGGCGGCGTTTCATGCCACCAGAGAGGGTTTTTACTAAAGCATCGCGTCGATCTGCCAGTTCTACATACTCTAACCACTGATTAATCAGTCGCTGACGCCTAGAATTGGGAATGTGATGCAAACGTCCGTGGAGTTCCATGTTTTCCCAAACGGTGAGGTCGGCATCTACACTCGTTTGTTGCAACACAACCCCAATACTCTGTTTCACCTGTAGAGGTTGCCGCACAACATCGTAACCCGCCACCTCCATATAACCCGAAGTGGGTTGAGTGAGAGTCGTCAGCATCCGAATCGTAGTAGATTTACCCGCACCATTGGGACCTAGTAGACCAAACATCTCTCCTACTTCAATCGTGAAGGAGAGGTCGTTAACCACTGAGGCTTTATCGTAGGTTTTGTGAACGTTTTGGAGGGAAACAGCTGCGGGCATATATGCCTGAATAAAATCACGAATCTTTACAAATCATAATATCTCGATTCACTGAGAAGCGAGTTCAACGGTGAGGAGTTCCGGGTGCTGGGGGGCTCCGGGTGCTGGGGTGCCAGCTTTTACTCGATTCTTGGAAACTATTGGGAAACTTTCTCCATTTGCACTAGCTACTATGCTGCTAGCCGGAAATCCGCTGTACTTGAGTGGGGGATGGGTTTAAGACAAAATCCGCATTGATAGCCCCTTAGCTCCCCTGCCTGTCTAAGAATAAAGAAATTTTTTTACCGGATTTGGTAAAAGTTCTGCTGTCAATAAGAGCTTAGGGTAAAACGAGTCAAGAGGAGGCATACCCCTCATTCCATTAATCAGAGCAACAGTATCATGAATTGCCGAGAGCTTAGCTCAAGTTTTCTTAAGCTGAAGTTCCTCTAAAAAGCAAGCCAATACGGCTGAAAACCTTACCTAAAAATAGATAGAACGTTGAGATTTACTAAGAATATTTCCTGTTTTGCATGAAGGCATCATTAAGATAAATCTTATTTATTTTAAGAAGTTTTGATAATTTTGAAAATTTAACGGCAATTTATTAATATTGTTTTGTAATAGCGATTTACTTGGGCTTCCGGCAAAAGTTGGGTCGTAAAACACTAAATTTCCCTGCTAAGACGAGCGGAAATTGAAAAAAAAGCTAGAACCTTTCTCCAGCGACCTT
>JBFLZA010000851.1:0-3316 GCA_040756535.1 Cyanobacteriota bacterium | reverse complement strand
TGTGAGGTTACTAAAGTCAACGCTTCTGGTACTGGCTGATGCACAGAGATACCGCTTAAACTAGCAGTGAACTCTTTAGGAACGACGGCAAAAAGATGAAAAAAGCCATCAAGCTGAGGTGGAGCCAACGTGAGTTCATAGATAAAAATCAAAATATTGGCGGCAATTAGGGCATAAGTGACATAGGGAGTAATTTTGATAGGGTTTTCATCACGTAGGGGAACCACTGGCGTTTTTCCTATTTATTTACGAAACTGGAAAAAACATAACTTAATTTATTTTTACATGACTGCCCACTAGAGATAGATTTCTAAATCTGTGGAATCAGAATATATTTATCCATAGGTAGAAAAGTTTGTATAAGATTGAATCTAATTACTTCTGCCCTGATAGTAAAACCCTAACCCCTCTTCACACCTACGAGGCTTGGGAGCGAAAGCTCAAACTCTAGAGTCCTCAGAAAATAGCCCTAGCAAGGGACCGAGGATTACTCCGAAAACAAATCCACCAGCATGTGCCCAGTAAGCTACTCCGCCACTTTCCATGCCGATATTACTAGGTACGTTCAGACTGGCAATGCCATACAAGGCTTGCTGCACAAACCAAATTCCCAAGAAGAAGACTGCTGGGATTTGAGGGAAGGTGATGAATGGGCCCAAAAATAATAAAGTTGTAATTCTCGCTCGGGGGAACCTGATAATATAAGCCCCCATAACCCCTGCGATCGCACCACTAGCTCCCAACGAAGGAACGCCTGACTGCATTGAGAAAAACCACTGAGCCAAAGCCGCCAATACGCCACAAGTAATGTAAAAAATTAAGTACTTGATGTGACCCAGTTGGTCTTCTATGTTATTGCCGAATATCCACAAAAACAGCATATTTCCCAAAATATGCAAAAAACCACCATGTAGAAATTGGGAAGTTACCAAAGTTAGTGGTTCTGGCACGGGTTGATTTACAGGAATGCCATTGAAACTCGCGCTTAACTCTTTGGGAACAACTGCATAAAGTTGGAAAAACTCCACTAGTTGAGGTGAAGTCAAACTCAGTTCATGGATAAACGCCAATACGTTTATAGTAATCAGCGCATAGGTGACATAGGCAGTGGTGCGCGTTGGATTGTGATCGTTAATGGGAAACACAAAAGTCGTTCCTATCTAACCAAACACTGGAAAAACCTATCCTCATCAGAACATCAGGCAGAAAACTCCAAGGCAGAAGGAGTAAGAAAATTTTTCATCCTCCGTTGTAAGCGATCGCTTATGGCGTCTAAACTTGTTTTTTCAGCTAGTGTTTTAACTTCAAGCAAGAAATCCCTCTCCAGGGAGAGGGATTTAGTCTTGGCAAAAGATGGAATTAAAAAAACTTACTAGCCCTGCTCAATCTATTTTAGAACATGGGCAGCAATATCGTTGATTTGATTAACAAAACAGATTTGCCTAGAAAGCTGGATTGATAGTTTGACCACATCACTGGCTGATACTGGTTTTGATCAAATCCATGCCGCATTTTTAAGGTCATCCTTGCACAGTTGAGGAAAAGCAACGCCCACAACAGCGATTGGTGAATAATTTAACCAACTAGCTGAAGTACTAATCTTGAACGATGAGCTTCCCTACTCAACGATAACCTTACCTTGCATACCAGCACCCCGGTGAGGTTGGCAGTAGTAAGGGTAGGTACCGGGTTCAGCATCGGCTGGAAAAGTTGTCTCAAAAGACTCACCCGGAGAGAACAACAATTTATCGTGAGACAACTTCTTCGCAAATACCTTATTTCCGATCTTAGCATCGTCAAATACAGCATTGTGAGGAGGAACTTTATTCATCTCCCACTTGACTGTATCACCTGGCTTAATCGTAACAGTTGCCGGGTCAAACTGTAGCATTCCACTGTCTGTACCCATCTTGACTGTGTAGGTTTCGGCAGCGGCAGGTGCTGCTGATATTGCGAAGCTAGCGACTACTAACGCGATTGCAGACAGTAGCAACCCTAGCCGACGTGAAATTGCGGCTGTAAATTTCATCATTTTCTCCGAAAATTCGCCATTGAATTGTTCATTAATATCTTAGAGCAACTACTTACCTTTGTTACCTTTGTTCACTCTGTCTTGAGTTGCTCTGATAAACTCGCTATACCCCATGGGGGTGATTTTTGGACTACCTGAGAACAAACGGTGCTAGCCATTGGAAGTTTTTAGCTCATGAAGAGTTGAAAGTTTGCGGATTGAAAGATTCCCGATTGCAGGGCCACTGAGTTGGCCAGTCAGACTCTCCTTCCTGAGGGAGCGATCGCAATGCAAAAAAGAGAATCCTTTAAAATGGACTAAATTTGCCTTCGGGTAGGCTCTATTTCTAGAGGAGGGGACTGAACTGAACTTTAAATCCTTCAACCGTTAACTTTCTCAATCGTTTAACCTTCAACCCTTCATTGACCAATTCTCCCCGATAGAGATTAGAAGTAGACTTTGCCAGTTCCCCAGCGTCCACCTTCAACTTTGGGTTGAAGAAGAATATGACCAGCAAGCGCTTCTAGGTCATCATCCGTGAGATTTCTCATCTCAGGAAAGATATCAGCACTCCTAGTACTGGGGTGTAACTCATAAATCTCAGTTTCGCCGTCATAGGTAGTAGGATTCTTCATGTAATCCACTAAGGCAGTCATGTTATCGCGTTGTGGGGTTGCTCCGGCAAGCGAATCAGTCCCTAGACTAACGTTGGGGTCAGTTTTCGTTCTGCCATGAGCATGGCATTGGGCACAAGTATCAACAAACAGGCGCTTGCCTTTCTGCACTTGTTGAAGGCTGAGAGTTACAGTGTCACCTGCTTCATTTGCCTTCACCGTGCGAACTTCAGGAGTAAGTTCAACCGCTGCTGCACTGCCAACTGCGATGTTAAAGGCGAAGAATACAATCGCTACAGCAAGCAAGATGAATCGCTTCATTCTTGGTTCTCCTTCAAAAATTTGGCTCATTCGTTTTGGCTACTCAACACAGCATTGACTCAATCTGAAGCCTATCCACTAGGGGAGTGGCATCCCTGTCAACTCATGCTCGGCAAGAAAAGACTCCTTTGAGTGCGTAGGAAAAACGCACTGCTAAGAGTGGGATATTGCCCAACGGAATTACTTACGGATAGTAGGTAGAGCCTAATCTCTCCTACTAGAAGATAGTACTAAACCCTGTCTCTCGGACAAAATCATAAAAATAATTGCCTTGGCATCCTCGCCGGACGGGTTTCTTAAGTTTTGTAAGTCATTCCCAACTGCTCGCCTAGGTGGCATACTTCCTCAGGTGGAAGGTCACGCTTTGCGG
>JBFLZA010000850.1:0-3328 GCA_040756535.1 Cyanobacteriota bacterium | reverse complement strand
ACATGGCTCCTTATGAAAAACTTGTTCATAGATGAGCAAGTAAGGATAGCTGCGGATTTTCTTCTGAAAAGCTTTCAACATGGGGAAAATTATAATCTAATCAGACAAGACATTCATACTCTTATGATCTGCCAAAATCAAGGCTCATTGAATTCCATTATTTGCGTACAAGAAGAAACGAAAAAATAAATACTAAAACATGAGATTTTATATTTACATTATATCAGGCATTGTTTTAGCTTTAGTTGGCTGGAACTTGAGCGAGCTATTGTTGATAGGTGCTAGTGAATCTGTTGGTAAAGGCATCTTACCGTTGCCTGCCGATTTTCCCCCAGACTTTATATTGCTCCCCATCGTGGCAGCCTGCCTCGCCGTCGCAATGGTCGTCACAGAAATTTTTTTAAGTAACCCCACGCGCTATAAAGCCAACAAGCGCGTGTTGCCCCCCTACCTTTGGGGAGCACTAGGGACAGGTGTTGTGGCAGGGTTAATCACTTCTGCTTTGACTTGGGTACTGTACCAGACTGGTGCGCCCGCTGGAAGCGTCAGAGTCGTCTCTTGGAGTCTAATTGGTCTGTTTACGGGTTTGGGTGAAGGCGTTAGCTGGCGTCTTCGGAGTATTGAAGGGGGAACGAAAAGGGCAACTCCACGGGTTTGGAGAGCGACGTTGTTTGGACTGGGAGCCGGACTTGCAGCAGCGATTCTGGTTGAGATTCTAAGGAAACAAATATCCTTAGGAGGATACGAAGATCCCATTGGCTTTTTGATTTTGGGACTTTCTTTAGGGAGTTTTCTCAGTTTAGCTACCTCTCCTACTTACCAAGTTGCTCTCAGGGCGGGTCAGGGCTTTGAGGCAGTAGACTCCAAATTGAGAGACAGTCAGCGCGATCACCCCAGGCTAAACCAGCAAAACCATCCTGCCCTCAAATTCGTTACTGGAGATCACTACGATTTCATAGAAGAGGGTTTATCGATTCAACTACCTCCTACAAGGGGAAGGGAAATCATTATTGGCTCGGCTAAGGAAGCGGATATTCATATTCCTAACATCCCCTTACAAGCTGCGTCTTTGCAAGTCAGCGATCACAATGTAATGCTCCGCTGCCTTGCCGAGGGTGCTGTTCAAATCCAGTCAAGGCGTCTAGTTCAAGGCGGTAGATCAATACCCTTGAGGCACAATCAGATTTTGACTTTTTATCAGGCGTTGGATGAAGAAAAATATTATCGCTTTGTTTTTTATGACAGATTCCTCGATCCAGAAGCTTAGGCTGACTGTGCTCGTTGCCCTGCTAGGCTTGCTACCACTTCCTGCAATGGCAAGCACTGTAGATATCTATCGCTATAGTACACAGGGTGACCGCGTCACTTTGAGAGTCAGAGTTTTAGATGATGAAAGAGTGCCTATCCAAGGGTTAAATCGTGAGGATTTTCAGATTGAAACAACAGATGCTCAGGATCGTCCTGTTACGTTAAACCCATCTCAAACCACCCTGGTTCCGCCGGAAAGACAATCTAACCTAGACCCCGCCTATCTCGTTATTCTACTGGATATGAGCGGGAGCATGGCACAAAAAGATTTAGGTGGGGAGAAAAAACTCAAAGGAGCAACTGATGGAATTAGAGACTTTATCACGGAAATTAGAAGAGAGAAATTGCCTGTGCAAATCTCTCTAGTTCCCTATGGTGAAAAAGGCAATGCGCCCTGTCAATACACCTATCAAGTTAATCAAAGTATCATAAAGCAAAATTTATTAAAGGCTATGGATAGGAAGTTAGATGAACAACTTAATGTCTTAGCTAAACTACTTGATAATGTTTGTGCAGCAACTAACATCTACCAGCCTGTTGCAGAAGCAGTCAGTTACTTGGGGACACCTAATCGATTTGGACAAATTCAATCTGATCCAAACGCACCGAAGCCAAGACTCGCTGTGATTTTCCTTTCCGATGGGTTTGATGTTTATAGAAGTAATGAAACCGAGCGGTTTAAAAACCTACTTGACGTACTACAACAAAATCGTCAAGTTACAGTTCATAGTATGGGATATGGAGAAAGGTTGCGTGAACTACGCGATCGCGCCAGATGCCCTCTCAGTGATGCTCAACTGACAGTAGATAATGTTAGACTTCGTTGCCGACTACCAGGGGCAGATATCACTGAGTTTATTGTTGACGAGCAGCGGTTAAGAGCAATTGCTCAGGCGACTGGAGGTATTCACAAATTTCCTGGTAATCCTAGAGAGGTCGTAGAAACCTTGAGGACTTTTTTAACAACTCTACGTGAATATGAAATTATATACCAACAGCCAGGAGCAGACCGAGCCAGTCCGCATAAAACCGTAGTACGGGTAAACTCTTCATCTCGACAGCTTAATAAGCTTGCCTCAGAGCCGAAGAATATTCGCATGGGTAATTTTATCTATAGCTCACTGCCTTTTCCAAAACGTTTGGCCATACTAGGATTTACGACTCTGCTAGGTTTAGCAGGTGTACTATCCTTCATGTCATGGAGCAAGCGGTTAAAAGAACAAGCAGAACGCAATTTGTAACGTAAGGATGTAAAGATGCCTGAATACACTGTTGTAGTCAAAATCCCTAATGCTGGAAATAAAGAAATATCCTGTTCTATCAACCTCATAGATTCCTATGAGGATTATCCAGAAGACTATTTCCGATTAGACACTAACCTGTCAAGCTTGCGAGAAACCCTACAAGTAAGGGCAGCTAGGCAAGTAGGTGATGCTCACTTAAAACGGCTTATTGATGAGTGGATTAGGGATATTAAAGAGGGAAGGCGACGCACAATCATTACCTTAGATTTATCGTCAGAATGTATTGTATCCCTCAATCAAACTCCTATTCAAACTAAATCCATCCCAACCACAAAACCCACTTCAGAATATAGACCGCCAGTTAAGCCACCCCAGTTTCCTCACTCCACGACAAGCATTGGTTCTAGTTCCAGTAATACTTTACTCACTAACCAAGCTGAGCCAAAAAATCAGTCACTCAAAACTCAAGAAGAGGAGAAAACCACATCTGAAGTTTGGGCTGCTGATAATAAACATGATTTTTAAGACCCCCTTCTGACATGGAACTTCCTTACGATAAATGTCAACGGGAACTGCAAGACTTGTTGCAAGCCCAATACCCTCTGATCTTCCTCCGTTCCCCGGAAGAGAGTCGGGCAATTAATTGCGCGGTCGCAGCTCATCAAGCCCTGATCTCTGGTTCAGAAATCAAAGATGGTGAACTAGCACGATGGAGTAGCATAGACGGCTTCCAACGTCGGGCAGCTATTGCAGAAAACCCAACACAAGCCAACTGG
>JBFLZA010000849.1:0-3339 GCA_040756535.1 Cyanobacteriota bacterium | reverse complement strand
CAAACAGCTAATGTAGTTTACCCGCTCTAAGAAAAATTCAACAAAGTCAGCACCCGCAGCACGTCCTAACCCCAAAAGCGTTGCTAGGGGAGCTTCCCAGGTTTCATCGAAGCGATTGGGGGTAGAGGTGTACTGTAGGGTAGGCAGTTCTCTCGTCAGCAGGAGGGGACTTGGATTCATGTGTAGCCTCTTCAAAGGATGCGATCGCGGTCAAAAGCTAGTCAGCTCTCTTTCCCAGTCAATTTTTAGTCTAACAAATCAGCGAAAGCTTCCTTGAATCCAATTATTTTGCGGACATTTCTCCAGCTTTTTTGTCCCTTCTCTCACTTCCGTTAAAACTTACACGCACCACTAAATTTAACAAAAAATGGTAGAATTAACCTGGTTCATCTAAGGTTTTAAATTACCGCTGATTCTAATAGTTGAATTGTACCTTTGCTAGCATCAATTTCCACTTCTACCCCAATGGGAAGGGTAAATTTATTGCTAATATGACCAATCATCGCACCATACCAGGCGGGAATTCCTAAAGGTTGGATGTGGTCTTTCAACACTTGCCCTAGAGTGAGCGACTGCTGTCCATCCTTGGCATTGCTTTCCCTCGTCAGGCGATCGCAATCAGTACATTGCCCAAAAACAAACCCACCAATTTGTTCCAAAATCCCAGCTAATTTTAACTGAGTCATTAATCGATCAATTCTGTAAATTTCTTCCCGCGTATCTTCCACGAATAAGATACTTCCTTGCCAAGATGGAAGGTAAGGTGAACCCACCATTGCTGCTAGTACTGTCAAGTTGCCGCCTACCAGTTTCCCCCTAACCGTGCCAGGGGTAATCGTTTCCACCCGGACTAAGGTAGTGGTTAGATTATTGTCGCGGTTCAGTTGATTTTGCAGGGTGAGTACTTCCCCGTTAAATAGAATGCGCTTGACATAATCAACTGTAAACGGATTCCAGCTAGACTGACCCGTTGGCCCGTGAAAGGTGACAAGACCACTTTTGGCGTAAATTGCCATCAGCAGGGAGGTAATATCGCTAAAGCCCATTAAGATTTTGGGATGAGAGCGAATGAGGGAATAATCTAAAAAGGGCAACATCCGATTGCAGCCCCAACCACCGCGCATAGCGAGAATCGCTTGCACAGATGAATCAGCGAACATCGCGTTTACATCAGCAGCGCGGTTAGCGTCTGTTCCTGCTAAATAGCCGTAGCGCTCAAGAACATGAGACCCTAATTTTACCTTTAACCCTAGTTTTGCCAGGGCTTTTTTAATATCTTCAATGTCTTTTCGAGTAATATAACCCGCAGGACTGATTAATCCTACCGTATCACCCGCTTTTAAATGGGGTGGCTTCAGGATAGGGTTAGAGGAGGGATTGGCGGCTTGGGCGATAGGGGGAAACTGGGTAGCAATAGCAGTTAGCCCGAAGGCTTGGAGAAAGTTACGGCGATTTCGGGTCATTCCAATGAGAATTATGCGGTTTTGAGACTTTGACGATACTAACTGCTAACAGTTTCCACTAGGGTCTTGAGTATGAGATAAGAAGAGGTAGCACCAGGGTCTGGATGATTGGCACTGCGATCGCCTAAATAACTTGCTCTTCCCTTTTTCGCTACTAGGGGTATCGTGTCTTTCATCCCCTGTTCGGCTGCGGATACCGCCTGTTGTAAGGCTTCTACGGTAGTTTGACCATTTGCGATCGCTTCCTTGAAAGCATCTGCTGCTGGAGACAGGGCATCCAACATCGTTTTATCTCCCAAGTTTGCCTTACCCCGTTGCACAACACCATCTACACCAGCTTGCAGGAGTGCCACCATATCCTCACTGCTGAGTTCCTCCTTACCAGCCACTACCGTACTCGCTTTGAGAAACAGAGTGCCGTAAAGTGGGCCACTAGCACCTCCGACACTGGAAATTAGAGTCATGCTGACGGTTTTAAGGATGCTACCAATATCCTTATCTACAACACTAGGCAACTGAGTGATAACCTTTTGAAAACCTCGATTCATATTAATGCCGTGGTCAGCATCTCCGATAGCAGCATCGAGTTCTGTTAGATACTCCTTATTCTTTTCTAGAACGACTGCCACTGCCTGTAACCACTGCAATATTTGTTCTTTAGTCACCATTATTTTTAATTATTGTAGGGGCGGGTTTAGCGAAAAGATTTGTAGACATACCTATAACTGTCATACAAAACCCGCCCTCACCCATCGATACATTTCATTAATTACTTGTACAAGGATATTCGATTACCAAGTCATAGGTACAGGGCGGGTTTTGAATCATAATTCTCTGGTGGGGTGACATAGGTTATCTCTAAAGTGAGCCCCTACAGAGGTTTGATATTGTTTATATACCCCAACGTAATGCTGGTGTTTTGACTGGTGCATCCCAAAGTTGAATCATCTCATCATCCAGTTTCAGCAAGGTAATAGAGCAACCTTGCATCTCTAAAGAAGTGATGTAAGGGCCGATTAAATTACGTACAATTTGTAGTTCTTTTTGTTGGCAAATTTCTGCTAACTTGCGATAGACAATATACAACTCCGAAAGCGGAGTACCCCCCAGACTATTGACAAACGCGAGGACAGGATCACCACTTTGGAACGGGGGATTAGTTAGTTCTACTTCTATCCATTCTCCTTTATCGGCATCCCACTCCCGTACCGTGCGGGTGTAGGCAGAGTCTTCAATAATCGAAAGCGCCAACATCTGAGTAATTTCATCCACTGACTTGAGCGACAATCGTTGGCGTCCCGGTTCCCCGTGAATGCCGATACCCATTTCCATTTCATCATCAGCCAGTTGGAAGGTCGGGCTACCTTTGGCGGGTACGGTACAGGAAGTCAGTGCCATTCCCATGCTGCGTCCGTTGAGGTTAACCTTGCGGCCCAGTTCAGCAAGCTGCTTCAAATCATATCCCTGTTGAGCAGCAGCACCACAGATTTTCTCAGCGAGTACCGTTGTGCCAACACCGCGACGCCCTTGAGTATAGAGCGAATCTTTAACAGCGACATCATCATCAATCAAAATATTCTGTACCTGAATGCCTTCTGAATAGGCGAGTTCTGCGGCCATCTCGAAGTTCATCACATCGCCGCTGTAATTTTTGACGATATTGAGAACACCCGCACCCCCGTTCACAACTTTGGCAGCTTCTAGCATTTTGTCGGGGGTAGGAGAGGTAAAGACTTCACCGGGACAGGCCGCATCTAACATTCCCATGCCGACAAACCCACCGTGCATCGGTTCGTGTCCACTCCCGCCACCGGAGATGAGGGCGACTTTACCTGGAATGGGTGCCTCGGCGCGATAGATGAAGTGAGGGTCAAAG
>JBFLZA010000848.1:0-3348 GCA_040756535.1 Cyanobacteriota bacterium | reverse complement strand
GGAAGTGCGGGAAACGCAACCGGACTAACAGTTAACAATCAGGGGCAGGCAGTCCTAACGGGTTCAGGCATTCAGGCCGATAGCAACACAGGTGCTGTTACTGTTGCGGGTACTTTGGATGCCTCCAACAAGACATCCGGACAGGCTGGAGGTACCGTGCATGTGTTGGCAAACAAGATTGCATTGGTTGAGAGTACACAAGTTGATGTTTCTGGAGATGCAGGCGGCGGGACAGCGTTAATTGGAGGTGACTATCAAGGCAAGGGAGAGGTGCCAAATGCAACCCAAACATTCGTGGGGAGCAATGTATCGATTAATGCTGACGCCATCTCTACCGGCAATGGCGGTAAGGTAATTCTCTGGGCGGATGAAGCAACTCGTTTCTACGGCAATATCAGCGCCCGTGGCGGGAATAGCGCTGGGAATGGCGGTTTTGTGGAGGTATCGGGTAAGCAGAATCTGGCGTTTGATGGTTCCGTAGATGTGGGGGCATCGGCTGGAACAGGCGGTCAGTTGCTCTTAGATCCTACTAGCGTTGTGATTGGTGCTGACGGCACGAATGACAATCAGCTCGATGATGGACAAATTTTGGCAACCGATGCTGGGGATGTGTTCTTTATTTCCGCCACGCGGCTCCTACAAACCCTGAACACTGGCAATGTAACAATTGCTGCCACAAATGACATTACCGTTAATAACGATATTGATGCTAGCACCAATACTAATGCCTTTGATTTGGAACTAACTGCTCCTCTGATCAACTTAAACGCATCCATCATTTCCAAGGGAGGAAACATTACCTTCGACGGCCCTGTTCTCCTCGGCAGTAGTGAAACCATTAGTACAGGAGCCGGTGCTGGCAATATTACTTTCAACAGTACATTGAATGCAGTCAATGGTGCTCAGGAACTGACTCTGATAGCAGGTACAGGCAACATTATGTTCGGTGGTGCAGTGGGTAATTCCCTTACACTACCTGGCAACACATCGCTAACGTTCCGTATACAAGATATCAATCCCGGTCTTAGCGATTCAATGTCATCGTTCTCCAGTTTCACATCTATGAACGATGAATTGTATTTCAGCGCCAACGACGGAATTCACGGATTTGAGCTGTGGAAGAGCAACGGCACAGCGGCTGGAACAGCGTTAGTGCGAGATATCAATCCTGGCGCTGATTCATCAAACTTGTCCAATCTCACTGCTCTCAATAGCACACTATACTTCAGCGCTGATAATGGCAGCGTTGGAACAGAGCTGTGGAAGAGCGATGGCACAACGGCTGGAACAGCGTTAGTGCGAGATATCAATCCTGGCGCTGATTCATCAAACTTGTCCAATCTCACTGCTCTCAATAGCACACTATACTTCAGCGCTGATAATGGCAGCGTTGGTCAAGAGCTGTGGAAGAGCAATGGCACAGCTAACGGGACGCAACTTGTGCGCGACATTAATCCTGGAGCTGGCTCCGCTTTCAGCTCTAATGAACAGTCTAATTTCGCCTCGATTGGCAATACTTTATACTTCAGCGCTGATAACGGCAGTGTTGGAACAGAACTGTGGAAGAGCGATGGCACAGCGGCGGGCACGCAACTTGTGCGTGACATTAATCCGGGAGCTGGCTCCGCTTTGAGCTTTAATAAACAGCCTAATTTCGCATCCATTGGCAATACTTTATACTTCAGCGCGAATAATGGCAGTGTTGGTCAAGAGCTTTGGCGGAGTGATGGTACAGCTAATGGAACTACGTTAGTGCAGGACATCAATCCTGGTGTTAATTCATCAGACCCGTCCAATCTCACCGCCCTCAATGGTACGCTCTATTTCAGCGCAAATGACGGTTCTCTTGGGAGAGAACTGTGGAAGAGCGACGAGGCAAATGGCACAGCGTTAGTGCAGGATATCAATCCTGGATCTGGCTCCGCTTTCAGCTTTTATACACAGCCTCATTTCGCCGCCGTTGGCAATACTTTATACTTCAGCGCTGATAACGGCAGTGTAGGCACAGAGCTGTGGAAGAGCGACGGCACACCAAATGGGACGCAACTAGTGCGTGATATCAATCCCGGCATGGAGTCATCAGACCTGTCCAATCTCACTGCCTTCAATGGTACGCTCTACTTCAGCGCTAATAATGGCAGTGTTGGTCAAGAGCTGTGGAAGAGCGATGGCACACCAAATGGGACGCAGCTAGTAGGCGACATAAATCCTATTGTTCGTAGTTCCAACCCATCCAACTTAATTGCCCTAAACGGGAGGCTGTACTTCAGAGCCAAAGATAACAGCAGTGGCATCGAGCTTTGGAGTAGCAATGGAGTAGCCAGCCCCGATATTTTAGGTTCTTTGAGTGTTACTAGTACCAGTGCAACAAACCTAACAGCTAACAGCACCATCGTTGTTGACCGTATAAATCTGACTAGCCGCAACATCACTCTCAACGGCAACCTTTCCACATCGGGCACCCCAGACAACTCTGTAACTTTATCTGCTACCGAAGGTGACATCAGAACCAGAAATATTAATACCTCAGTTGATGAAGGCACTGGCGGACATGTAACCTTGTCGGCTCAAGGAAATATTGTAGTTACAGGAGATATTAATGCCGGAGGTTCTGATGGGGGGAATGGTGAGGGAGGTTCCGTAAGGCTATCCTCTACTGGCGGTAGCACCACAGTCGGAAACATCAGCACTAACGAAGGTGGCTCTATAGAGATATCTGCTTCAGGAAACATTACAGCAGGAGACATCTTCAATGGGGGACTAAATGCAAGGGGTAATGGTTCTATAACGTTATCTTCGACAGAAGGCAATATAGTCGTCAACACGATTGATGCTGGGCCAGGGGGTATTGACATTACAGCGCATGGTCTTTTCAGGGCTGTAGGCTCAGAATTAAAATTTTTTGAAGAATATTTTGCACTTCAAAATAGTCCTGATTTAATATCTTTCCTTGAAGGGAAAGGTATTCCTAGAGATGAATTGATTAATTCTCAAGCAGGCGTAAGAGTAGATACGCGCAATCTTCCAGTTAGTATTATTGCTAGACCTAACAGTCCTGATAGTGCCCGTATCGTAATTAGAACTGGAGGTGCAACCAAAACACCTGATGAAATCAACGGTGGCAGAATCATTATCAAAGATGGAGGTCAGCCTTTTGCCACGGGACCGATTATCACTAGCTTGGGTGAACAATTTGTACCAAGCAATTCGGATGATAGTTTTCAAAATTTTGACCCTAATTCTCCTTTTACAATTATTAGAAATGAGAGTTACCGTATCCTTAATATTCCCGATGAGTTCCCCAATAATGTCAGCGGTACTGTTGGAGCAATCCTCATAGGGGCTGGT
>JBFLZA010000847.1:0-3359 GCA_040756535.1 Cyanobacteriota bacterium | reverse complement strand
AGAAGCCCTTGGCAGTTAATGTTTTTTGCAGTTGGGTTACAGCAGTGCCACGGCTACCTCGTTTGAGCAGGATACTTGTTGGTAGACCACTACCGCCGTTAGTCGTGCTATTTCCACCGACAGAGGTGTTATTTAAAACGGACAGCGTATTAGACCCAGCAATGCCATCTACTGGTAATCCCTTAGCTTGCTGAAATCGTCTGACTGCTGCCTGAGTTAACTGTCCATAGAATCCAGTGGCAGGGCCATTGTAGTAACCAGTCGCTGTCAACTTTTGCTGAAGAGCAGTAACTTGCGAACCACGATTGCCTATTTGAATCGCCCAGGCATTACTACTAGCAATACTCAAGAGAGTAAAAGAGATTGCTATAGCTCCCAAACGTAGCCAAGCTGAGCTGGGAAGTTTTTTCCAGTTATACGCTTCAATCCATTTTAGGTCAAAAGGATTTACTGACAGTTCAAGGTTTTCTGGACTTTCGTAAGCGGAAGCAAGATGAATGTAGACAAGTGTTTCCATCGTTTTTTTACCCTGTTTTGACTAACATCTAATCGGGGAAATAAAAAATCCCAGAGAGAATAATGATATCTTTATCTCTATAAAACGGAGATGTATTTTTATACTCTGAAATGCTCAAAAAACTCAATCTCAGCAGAAAAATGTTTACAATACCCCAACTCTTTCATCTCTTTCTTTAGAGAAATTAGAACCCATTCAAAAATCAAGGGCAAAGCCCAAATAACCTATAGAATATAGGGTGGCAGATGGTAAGTCGGCTACCTTTCTCTAAAAGGGGATGTTTGCGTAAATTTAAAAAAAAGTTAATTTGGGTTCACCATCAGCCAAAGCCTAGGGGAACAGAAAAAATTTTTTGACTTGATTGAATGTAAATATTTGGTTACTTTAAAGCCCCCTAAGAACAATCTATTTTTGGAAACAGGCAAGACAACCAAGAGTCGATGGAACTAAATTAAGTTACAGAGAATACCTCCTTAGTTTTCTGTTTCAGAATACGTCTGCCATAAGACTGCTGGTAACAGCCTGTAAAAGCAAGCAAATGGTTCCACTGTTAGTTTCTGTCCCATCGGGAGAGCTGTGAGGGATGGTCATCTGCTAGTTGGTTCATCACCACGTCTTTTAGCTTCAAATTGGCTGGAGTAAATTCCAGATTTGAGGAAGTGCCAGTTACGGATTTTTCACAAAAAGCGGCGGGAAGCCTACTCCCAAGCTCAGTAGTGCCAAGGTTCAACTAAAATCGCCAGGATTCCCCATCCTCAAAGAAAGTGAGCGTCCAGCTCACGAAACTTAGGGTGGGGGACGGTAGGCTTAAATGCCGGAAGTGGTTCCGGCATCGCCTACCTCAGGAATGGCGGGATACCGGAGGGACGGAGAACACAGCGTTAGCGAAGTACACTGCTGCACAAAATGCAGCTCGCCCCAATCAGCCAAATCAAAACACAAGACCTTGTCAGTCCTAAAGCTTGGTAAATTTTCGCAGGTGTAATGGGGTGAACTGGATTACCCAGAAGTGGCTTGTATTTAGCAACGCCTTGGTACCAGTTTGTTCCTCCTAATTGCACACCTAAAATTGCGGCATAAGCACATTCACTCCAACCTGAGTTGGGGCTGGGGTCTTTGCAGGCATCGCGCAAACATAAATGCCAAACTTCTTGTGGTTTTCTTGACAACAGTGCCAGAGTAATCACAGTAACTCGGCAGGGCAACCAAGTGAGTCTGTCTTCTAACTTGGCACTGAACCAACCCAAATCTGTGTAAGGTTCGTACCGATAGCCAACCATTGAATCTAGGGTACTGGCTGCTTTATACGCTAAGGCTAAGGAAGCACTACCAACTCCAGGCAAAAATGCTCCAACAATCGCATAGAATAAGGGAGCTGTTACCCCATCCGTAGCATTTTCCGTCACTGTCTCTAGAACAGCTCGAAGAATTTCTGGTTCATCCAGTTTTTCTGTATCTCGACCAACATATTGGCTTAATTGAGAACGCGCCTGAGCTAATTGGCCAGTGGCTAAGGGTTGCAAGACATCAATGGCAGCTTTCCGTAAACTCCGACCCGCTAAACAGCTTGCGAGTAAGATGCTCTCTATGACTACACCGAGTAGTGGGTGAATCCAACTTGCGCCTTGAACCACTAACCAGCCTGCAAGTCCACTGCCAATGATTAACCCAGTGCCTAATAAAATACCAGCCCCGCGACGTTGTAACGGGCTACTCCACTGTTTGATCACAAACTGAGTGAAGCGAGAAATCAACCAACCCATGACTCGCACTGGATGAGGCCAACCCCATGGGTCGCCAATTATGTAATCTAAACAGGCAGCCAGCAGTAAAACAGCAGCAGTGGGGCATAAAGTTAAAGCGATCGTATCCATTAAAAGCTTTCAGCAACTTGTCTATTCGTTTCCCTATATGTAAATACGGTTTTGATGCTTTTTACGCAACTGAAGCGTGTCAAGCCTGGGAGTGCCGTCTCTAGTTCTGCTCGTGAAAGCTTGTTCTTGAGTAATATCAAGTCCATTTAAGTAATTCTCATAAAAATCTCTTCGCGTCTGGAGCGTTCCCAGGTCTGGAGCATCTGTCTTAACGATAAGGATTCAAACGGACATGATATAAGCCCTTATGCAAGAGAAAGAACATCTATATATAGAAAGTTGTTCCAGTTCTTCAATCTGAGATTTATCTGTGGGGCTACCCTTTACCCTTTTGCCCTTCCCCTTTTTGATTAAACCGAACCAACCGGAGTGATCCAATAGGAGACCTCTAGCAACAGCGTGATTTAAGGATTGTTTTACCGCTTCTTTATAAAATTACTCACTTAACTCCAAACCGGAACAGCCATCGTCATGAAATGCTTTTCCTCCATTTTTGTCATTTTTGAAGCAAAATTAAACAACAAAGCTTGTCTCTTCTCCAACAGCAGCTTGCCAACTACGGGCGTCATAGTAAAGATCTGCAAGCGTTATACTGTATAGCGCTTCTTTAAGCTTTTGATGGAGCCGTTGCCAGAGAGTGAATGTTACCCAGTCTTCGGCTTGAGTAGCATCTGGTGTATGGTGTTTAAGCGGTTCAATTGTTTCACCCACAGCCTCTAAGATTTGACCCAGAGAAATTTTTGAAGGTTCGCGAGCCAATTGATAACCTCCTTGAGAACCTCGGACTGACTTAACTAAACCGGCGCGACGCATTTCAATCAGCAGTTTTTCTAAGTAGGGAGCTGGAATGTCTTGCCGCTGTGCGATCGCTTTAACTGATGTCGGCCTAAGCGCGGGCTGTAAACTTAGATCTAACAACGCTTTGACACTATAGTGTCCACGAGTCGTAAGCTTCATAGGAATTGAAT
>JBFLZA010000846.1:0-3369 GCA_040756535.1 Cyanobacteriota bacterium | reverse complement strand
ACTGGCGAGAAGCTGCCCATCGGGACTGAATGCCACCGAAGTCACCCAGTCTGAATGGCGTGTGAGTGTATGCAACAGCTTGCCCGTTGGCAAATTCCAAAGCTTAATCGTCTTATCCCGGCTGCAAGTAGCGAGGAACTGCCCATCGGGACTGATAGCGACGCCAAGCACCCAATCTAAATGCCCTGTAAGCGTGCGTGTCAGGGTGGGTTTCCTCTCTGCCTCTCCTGTTAGCTGCCACAGTTTGATGGTTTTGTCCCCACTGCCGCTAACAACAGTCTGTCCGTCGGGGCTAATGGCAACTGATAGAACAGAGTGTGAGTGTGCCGGAAGGGTATGAAGGCACTGGAGTTGTTCGTAGCAGCTACCTCCCATCTCCCCCCATACCTTAACCAGTCCATCTCGACTGCTACTGACAAGGGGTTGGCCATCTGGACTGAGGGCAACAGCAAGAATCATGCTGGAATGGCCTGGAAAACTGCGTAACAGTTCTCCATTCCTGATCTGCCACACTTTGAGCGTTCCGTCGCAACTGCCACTGGTTAAGGTTTTCCCATCAGGACTGATTGCGATCGCTCTTACCCAACCTGCATCATTGAAACTGTGTAGCAGTGTACCCGTATGCAGTTGCCATAGTTTAATGCTGCCATCTAAACTGCCACTGGCAAGGATTTGACTATCGGGACTAATGGCGACAGTAAACACCTCTTCGGAATGGGCATCAAGCGTATGTATTAATTGACCGCTACTCAATTGCCACACCTTGATTTTATAGTCTCGACTCCCACTGACTAAGGTCTGACCATCGGCACTGATGGCAACAGACACGACATAATCTGTATGACCCGTGAGGGTGCGAATCAGTTTACCCGTATTCAGATGCCATAGCTTAATCGTCCTGTCCCGACTGCCACTGGCTAAAATCTTGCCATCGGCACTGATGGCAATGGCAGTAACCCAGTCTGTATGACCATTGAGAGTACGGAGTAATTTGCCATTACTCAACTGCCACAGTTTCACGGTTCTGTCCCGACTGCCACTGGCTAAAATCTGCCGATAAGGACTAAATGCAACTGCCAAAACCCAATCGGTATGGTCTTTAAGGGTGCGGATGAGTTTACCTGTACTGAGCTGCCATAGTTTAATTGTTGTATCTGAACTTGCACTAGCGAGAGTTTGACCCTCACGGCTAATTGCAACTGCCCAAACTTCCGATAAGTGTGCCGTGAGGGTATAAAGACACCCAAATCGATAGGGGTCGTATCCCCGTAATGCCTGTTTTACTTTGGCATCCTTAACGTCTCGTAGTTGCAAATAAAGAGCTTGCTTAACTAGCCATGATTCCTGCTTTAAAACCTGAAGTATCAAGTCTAAGCCAGCTTGCTGTACCTGTCCTGACTCGTCTTTTAAAGTCTGAATCACTAAGTCAATGCCTGCCCGATCATACTTCAGGGCCTCTTTGAGAGCAGCGATTCTTTGCTCAATAGCAGCGCTTGCCAAACCTCTCTTGACGCCTTCAAGTCCTCCCAACACAAAACCATCTTTAGGTGCTCGGTTTTGACGACCAAAGACGGCATCGTAGGCTTTGGGCTGATTGGGATGCTCTGCCATCGCCACTTAATTTGATACTGGTTTCACTATAGCGCTGACGAGGTTGGAGCGTCATACAAGTTTTGCGATCGCCTAATTCGTATGAAAAAGCTCCAACCAGCCCAAATCCAGCCGTCAAGTGTTTGTTATCCAGGAATAGAGGAGGTAAGTTACGGAGTGCTAATCGATCTAAGAGAGAATAGGAATGATAGCAGTAGAATTTATACCTCAACCTTCTTTCTTTCATAAGTCCTTAGCAAGGGAATTTCATTATGCTTACAGCAACAGAAGATTCAATCAGGTCACTCTCAGACGAGAATAGCGAAAACATTGTTAACACTTTAGCTTCAGCAAAGCTGGCATTAGAGCAGTTGTATGAATCCGGCAAAGGGCAATTCTCTAGAGAGGAAATTCTAGATGAATTAAGGAAAATTGTAGAGATTTCGGGGCGTATAAAATCAACAGAAAATCTTGGAGAGAAGATGAAAATCTTCTTTGAGGAGTATCAAATGCTCTCTCACCAATTCAAAACCAAATACAATGATTTCCTCCCCAGTAGAGTAATCAAAAAGCTGGAAGCTGAGGAAAAATATATGGAGGGATTTAAAAGACTGCTCATCGCGCAGGAGTATATGCTTCAGGCATTTGATGATAAAGAGCCAGTAGACCAAGCGGGGAAACTGTATACGGGGATGGTTAAATTATCAGAAGTCTTAGAACAGTACATTTTATTCTTTCCTGAATGGTTAATTGAGAGCATCAAAACGATAGCACTAGGATTTCTTGCAGATCCAACCCTTCAGCCTGAGCAACCTAGTATTTCGCAAGAATTAGTCAACTACCTAACGGCTCTTAAGAATACATCTAGGGGTGTACTATGGCAGATTGTCAATTACAAACAGGAGAAAAAACGCACTGTTGGAGAGTTATTAAATTGGCTCGAAACCGCACCAAGTTGGGCGGGAGATGATTTTGAGGAGTGCTTGGAATATGTCAATCAGACTAGGAAGTAAGAACGTTTAATTTAGGTAAATCCCGGTGTATCTGCTAGACACAAATCACTGTAGCTTCGTGCTTGTTCAAAGAGATGTACAGGTTATTCAAAAGCTAGAGTCACTAATCGTAGACACAGAGATTGCTATAAATACAATTGTCTATGGCGAACTAATGACGATGGTTGAAAAATCCCAAAGGAAGCAAGAAAATCTAGCCTTGCTTGATGCATTTGTAAAAAGATTGAGAATTTATCCCATAGATGAAGAAACATCTAGAATTTATGGTAAGTTTCACGCTGATATATTCGATAAGTTTGCCCCAAGAGAGAAAGTAAAACGCAGGAATTTTGACATTAAAGAGGCAGGTGTACGAATTAACGATTTGTGGATAGCCTGCACAGCGATACAACACAATCTGATAATTGTTTCAGAAGATCGAGATTTCCGAGTGATGAATCAAGTAAGGAATCTGAAACTAGAATGCTGGAAGGTGAATGAATAGTGCTACTCACCTCCAGACGATTCTCGTTGATTCGCCTGTTGGAGCTGTATTACCTGCGATCGCATGATTGCAGTGGGCGGAGTGCGATCGCGCTTCTCAATCTCCAACTGGTGCAACAAGTTATTGATGAGGGAACCAGTCGGATGCTGCGTCAACTGAAAGCACTGCTTTAGCGATCGCTACTCCGAATATGATAGCAACCGCAATTTGTAAGCGGATGTACGTAAAACCTTGCAGAATCTTATCCCCCAGCCTCTTAATATGTGTGAGCTGCGGAGATAA
>JBFLZA010000845.1:0-3374 GCA_040756535.1 Cyanobacteriota bacterium | reverse complement strand
ACCGAGGTGGTTTGAGAAACTGTCTGAAATTCGCCAAGAATGTCCTAATAAGCTTAAAGGCCGCATTAATGAGGGCGGTAGTTGGACAACTGCCCAAAAAGCGAAGCAGAATGTACAAAACTCGTTACTTTTTAATGATTCACTTGTAAGAAAACGCAATTAGTGTATGGGGATACAAGAGAATCTGCGACAAGTTTACGCTCTGAAAGATTAGTAGCGAATTTGCAGTGTTACAGATTGTTCAACCTTCTGTTCACCCCCCACAACGGGTGTATCTGCGCTTTGTTCTGCTGTCTTAGGCATATTGGCAAGAGCACCATAGATGGGTTGAGGTGGGTTGGCGGCATTAATTTGAATGCTCACCACTTCCCGTTGATTGAGATTAAGCGCCTTCAAAGCAGCATCGGCTTGTTTTTTGGCATTTTCGGCTGCTTCTTGAATGGCTTGCTGTTGCGCTTGTGCGATCGCATCATCGCCAGCGACAAAGCTCACTCCATCAATGCGGGTAGCTCCAGCTTGAATGGCATCATCGAGGAGTGTTCCCGATTTATCGGTATCAACCCGAAAGCTGACAGTGTTGGTGCCTGTATAGCCATTGATAGTTTGCTTCCCGTCTTTGTAAGTATAGTTAGGGCTGAGGCTGATGCCAGTGGTTTCGAGTTTTTCTACCTTACGGGATTTCAGGAGTTCTACCACAGCTTGCGATCGCTTGGCTACCTGCTGCTGAACTTCCTGTGCTGTTTTCCCCTGAACTTCAACACCCAAACGCACCTGAGTCAGGGTTGTGGGAATGGAAACATCTCCTTTGCCTGAAACGGTGAGGCTTCTGGGAAGAGATGCCAAATTTTGGGGTTGGGTATTACTCGCAACAGATTGGCAGGCGGTAAGGCTAAGTAAACCAAAGACTAACAACAACGTTTTCACTCGCTCCCAGGAATTTAAGGGGGAACAGAAGAGGAGAGGACGGTTCATGATTTTGCCTGCCAGCTCGTTTAGATGCTCCTAATCTGGCACCTAAGCTACTGTGTAGTTCGACAGGTTACGTTTTTGGAAACTAGGCAGCATAAGCTGTTACGCATCTAAGAAAGCCTGTTGAGACCGCAGGGGAGCGGGGGGCGGGGGGCAGGGGAGAGAAGTTGAGCGCTTTTATCCTGTGTTTAGAATGTTCAAGTTAAATGCGCGTTAGCATACCAAAATATTTTGGGTTGAAGATGGTATAGCTAAGTTACCTCTTAAAGAAACTAGAAAGGTAATCTTATCTCTCGACTGAAGTATGGGAATTGGGAATTGGAAATTAGAAAAACGTACCCATGCCCCATAGCCCATTCCCCTTGCTCGAGGAAAAGGGGAATTGATTAATCTTCTAGACGGCTTATCACCTCATCAACCTCTAGGCTGGCACTGCCATACCGCGCTGAACTGCCGGACGCTGCTGCATTGTCTCTACCCAACGCTTGAGATTTGGGTGTTCATCTAGTGTTAGCCCCTGCCATTCATAAATTGCAACCCAGGGATAGCTGGCAATATCAGCAATTGAATAATCTCCACAGATGTATTCTCGATCTGCCAGTTGTTTATCTAAGACACTGTAAAGACGTAGTGTTTCCTTCTCATAGCGTTCAATCGCATAGGGAATCTTTTCTGGAGCAAATTTTTTGAAGTGATTCAGTTGACCAAACATGGGCCCAATGCTACCCATTTGCAACATCAACCAAGACAACACTTGGAAACGCTCTTTGGTATCCGGTGGTAACATTTTCCCTGTTTTTTCTGCAAGATAAATCAGGATTGCCCCAGACTCAAAAATCGTAATACCCGCATCTTGATCGACAATAGCAGGAATTTTGCTATTGGGATTAATCGCTACAAACTCTGGCGTGAATTGCTCACCTTTAGTAATGTCAATATTATGGACATTGTAGGGAAGTTCGACTTCTTCCAACATGATAGAAGCCTTGCGTCCGTTAGGTGTAGTGAAGGTGTAAAGGTCAATCATTCGTTGGTGTGAGAAATTTCCTTGCCAAGAGTAGTGTAATCGAAACCGAGAAAAATATCAGTTAAAATTGCGCTAGTGGGGACTGTTCGTAATGGGCAAGTAAATCAGCAGGACTATCATAGATAGCAATGCAACCAGCTTCTCGTAACTCTGCTTCAGAGAAACCACCACAAAGGACGCCAATGGTATGCAAGTTGATTTTGTTGGCTGCTTGGGCATCGTAGGGAGTGTCGCCAACAACAATTACTTCTGAAGCAGCGATACCTTCAAGCTTATCCAGTGCTGCCTGAAAGATATCGGGTTCTGGCTTAGATTTTTGGACATCGGTAGTGGAAGTTGCTCCATCGATTAAGTCTTCAATTTGAAGCAATTTCTTATAGGCTTCTACGGTTCCCTCTTGTGCTGAGGAAGCTAACGAAATCTTTTTGCCATCTGCCTTCAGACGTTCAAAAAGTTCACGAACTTGTCCAAAAGGACGCACTTGCGGCAGCAGTTGTTTTTGGTAGATTTCTTTGCGGCAGTCGGCAATTTTTTCGCCTACTTTTTCATACTCCTCTTGGGAGATAAACTCAGGAATTAATTGGTCACTGCCTTTACCGATTTGATGACGGATGGGTTCATAGGGGAGCTCGTAGCCATACTGTTTAAATGCTTTTTGCCATGCCTGTGCGTGTAGGTCAACTGAATCTACCAATGTACCGTCTACATCAAAAATTACAGCTTTGACCATTGAATTTTCCCTATTGTGTGAGCTACTTGATTATGGGGCGTGCTAAGAAGCGATCGCATCATCCCTACGGCAGGAGAAAACAGGCACCTTTAATATGGTTTCAGGGTTCTTTATTGACGAATTTGCCTTTCCATGCAGCAATCGACCCATCCTATAGTTAAAGACTTAGTGCTAATTGGCGGCGGTCATACTCATGCGATCGCACTTCGGATGTTTGGCATGAAACCATTACCAGGACTACGCCTCACGCTCATTACCGATGTCTCGCATACGCCCTATTCTGGGATGTTACCCGGTCATGTTGCAGGATACTATGACTTTGACGAGTGCCACATCGACTTGCGACGCCTTGCCCAAGCGAGCTCTGCTCAAGTTTATATCGACCGAGCAATTGGTTTGGACTTAGAAAACAATAAAGTCCTGTGTGCTAATCGTCCACCCGTCGCCTTTGACGTGTTATCCATCGATATTGGCAGTACTCCAGCCAAAGTGGATGTCCCCGGTGCCGAAAAATATGCCATTCCCGCCAAACCCGTTCCTTTATTTTTAAAGCATTGGAACCGGATAGTTGAAGAATTAGCCAAAAATCCCCAAAAACCCATACATATCGGCATTGTGGGTGGCGGTGCTGGAGGGGTAGAACTGGCA
>JBFLZA010000844.1:0-3390 GCA_040756535.1 Cyanobacteriota bacterium | reverse complement strand
CGCGTCAGAACAAGGACTTGAGATACCTGCTCAAAAGTACCCCACAAGCCCAAGCTTACCTGAAGGGGAGACACAAGAGCTAACTGAGGAGGATTTGGAATTTCTAAACAGCGTGGAATGGATAAGTGAGGGAGAAATTGGGGAAGACATTGACGTAGACGCAATAAACAAGCGATTGAAGGAACGTGGCTACCAAATCCAACTATCTTTTCCAGAAACACCCGAAGATTGACAGCGAAGATTTACCAGCTTTGCCAACCGAGTTACAAGAGGATTTCAGCGAACTCTACAAACCTATCCTGATGGCTGACCCGTACCGTTGCGGTGGTTTCCCTAACCATCCCTTAAGTGGAAAGCTAAAGGATTGCCGTACTCTGGAAATAGACTGGGAAGGAATTTCCTATCGGCTAGTGTACCGCGTCTACGAATCCCCAGCTCCCAAGCGAGTGTTTGTGATTAGCTTTGATGAACATGACCCAGCCTATGACAAGGCAAAACAGCGAACTGGCAGAACCAAGTAGAAAGGTAGATTCTCTCTCATCTCATGTTATGTCAGAGATTCTGGATCGACTGCAAGCGATCGCACCGCAACATTTGCACCCGTTGTTCAGCAGCGATCGCTCTCTTGTAGACCTGTAGCTGATAATCAAGGAAGAAGCCAGCTTGGGTAAGGGAGAAAATATGAACAAACCACGCGAGTCTCGTGACTGGGAACAGTTGTATCAGGAACAGGAAGTTGAATCGATGCCTTGGTTCAACCCGAATCTCGATGCCGATCTTGAGCAAGCGCTAACCAAGCTGAATCTCCACCAAGGCACTGTACTCGATCTCGGCACTGGCCCCGCTACACAAGCGATCGCATTGGCTGAAACAGGCTTTAAAGTTACGGGTGCTGATATTTCACAGACAGCTATCAATCGGGCTGAAGGTATCGCTAAAGAAAGGGGATTGGATATCGACTTTAGACAAGATGATATCCTCAACACTAAACTTGACCAACAATTTGACTTTGTATTCGATCGCGGCTGTTTTCACGTATTCCCACCTGAACGCCGGCAAGACTACGTTCGCGTTGTCAGTCGTTTGATTAAGCCCAAAGGATACCTATTCCTGAAATGCTTTAGCCACTTACAACCCGGTGAAGAAGGGCCACATCGCTTTACACCTGAAGCAATCAAGGAGATTTTCAGCAGTCAATTCAATATCTGTTCCATCGAAGATACGGTATACCAAGGCACCCTGAACCCATTGCCACGCGCACTCTTCTGCATTCTGGAAAAAGCTTGAATCAGTGGAGCGATCGCATCCTATAACTCTACTTGTAGGCTGCTGATGCTAGCACCTCATAGCTAGTCTGACGGAATTCTTCTTAAAAAGGCTTTTCTCCTTGGTAATTCCCAGGAGGATTGTACTGACAAACAAAATAGTCCATCTTCGCACCTCTAGCTAGACCACATCCCACTTCTGTTGTATTCTTCCAGATGATTTGGGTGTAGTGTCCGCATTTTTGCCCACCTCCTCTACAGGTATTGGGGAAAGGACGGTTGGAGATGAAATACTTCTTCTCACTCCCCCAACTGTTGACCATTTGTGTTGGTGAGAAACTTCCTTTAGAGCCTGCCCAAATGTTTTCCCCTTTGTCGGTAGAGCTATGTTCAAATCTATTATTAGAAGCAAGTTGATTTGCCCACTGCTGAGCCGAGCTTGCCAAACTGTTAGACCATTTTAGAGGCGGCACACCGACCTCTTTTCGATACTTATTATGAGCTGTCAAAACCGCATTACTCTTCATGCTTTGTGCCAGCAGTGTAGAAGAATTGGCAATTGCTTGAGTTGGATTTGAGGAGGGTATCAATGTAGCTTCTGTCAAGCCAGCATTAATAGCAATCAAACCCAAACCCATTCCGATCGCTACTATCAGAGATATTCGCCGTGGCAGTCTACGCCTGATATCTATCTGTGTCGTATCGCTCTTTAAAGGTAATTGCGAGCCGTTACTAAGTACCATTTCTTCCATTATCTCCAATCTGATAAAATCCCTCAATAAGCAGCCAAAAGCTACTACAAACCCGAACAGGTTGAAGGGATAAAAACTCCATCTAAGATAGCTTCAATAGGTCAAGGCTAGCTGCTGCACCGATTAAAACTACCGAGAACCTAAACAACGCTTCTATACTAATAAGGATATAATTTCTACCAAACGAGAATTATTTATAAAATAATTTTATACAATGAAAGCTATATAGCTATATTGCTATCCTTAGTTAAAGGCTATGTAAATTCTTGTTTCTTTATCTAATGCAGTTTGGCGGAAATAACTATCCAGTTGAAAAAGCTTAAAGAGCTTACTTTACAAGCCTTTTTTCCTCCTGCCTTCTGCCTTCTGCCTCCTGTCTCCTGCCTTCTGCCTCCTGCCTTCTGCCTTCCTGCATTAGTTTTATCTCTAGTGGCTATCGACAGAATAAAAAACGTCGCTCTTAACTGAAGAGCTGACGCCAACCCAATTAGTACAACACATTTTTCTGTAGGGTGGGCATTGCCTACCCTAATTGCTATGCTTGCTGATCATGAGGATTGCTGCACAGTTTGGGAAACTTCACAAGAAGTTTATCGATTTATTCAGTTCATCATGAACGCTTTACTGCAAGTTTCTGGCAAAAAGATTATCTTGAAAGAAGCAAGAGTATTACTGGCTGGGCATGATTAAACATGACCCGTTCTCAGCTCAAGAACTTCGCTCTTGTGCCGACTCTCACCATCTCGCATTCAGTAAGTCAGAAAACCCATGCCTCTAGTTCTGTCGGTCATCTTTTGGAGCTTTGGAATTGTTGCAGTTGGTGCAGTTGCTATCTTAGCCATATATATGGTTCTAGGTCTGCTTCTGGTTCAAAACTTACGTAGAGATGATAGTAAATACGAGTCACTTCAGCGTCAGATTCGCTTCGTCACTGAAGACGCTATCACTTCATCAGACATGATCTTGAAGAATACGACGTTTTTGGATAGCTCCTGTCCAGTTCATAGCCAAACTTTGCAAATTGGTATAGAAGGAGCTAGGCAGGAACCAAAGGCAATAGGTAGCTGATAAAGTTAAAAGTGTACGGTGTGGTTCTTCAAACAAAATTCTCTTATAGCTCAATAAAGCTCGATGCATCAACTCCACAGCCGTTGAGCCGGCTCCTAAAGTTACTGCCCTACGAGCTAAATGCCTCAATTGGTAAGCCATCGCTGGTTTTTCCCACTGATCAACCTGTTCGGGAGCATAGGAGCGCACAATTGAGAGCATCTTTTCCCAAGAACTTAATTTTTTCAAAAGTTGTGCTGAATGTCCCTCTGGGTTCACCCGATACAGCGTCAGGGGTTCGGCAACCCCCTCAATTTGCCAGTTGG
>JBFLZA010000843.1:0-3399 GCA_040756535.1 Cyanobacteriota bacterium | reverse complement strand
CCGGGGGTTGCCTCGCGCCCCCCATACCACCAAATCCTCCCAACGGTTGAGGTCCGTGTGTGAGAAAACCGGGAATAATCGTGTGGAAGGAACGTTTAGCGGGAGCGAGTTGATTGGGATGACCAGTTTCTAAGGAAAAACCAACGCCTCGATTTTGTAGTGCTATTCCTGTACCGGGAATGAGAATTCCACTGCCGAAGCCTTCATAGTTGGATTGAATGAAGGAAACCATCAATTCAGAATCAGCGGCAGTTAGATAAACAGTTCCCCCTTGAGGTAAGCCGGGAAGCGCTAAAGGAATCGCCTGTTCTCCAATTAACTGTTGCCGTTGGGTTGCATAGGCTTTATCGAGCAGATGAGAAACGGCGACTTTCATAAACCGAGAGTCAGCGACGTAGCGATGAACGTCAGCAAAGGCTAACTTCATCGCTTCAATTTGCAAATGATAGCTTTCCACAGATTCACGAGGATATTGGCTAATATTGAAGCCTTCTAAAATGTTTAATGCCATTAAAGTGGCGATTCCTTGAGTATTCGGGGGAATTTCCCAAACGGTCAGGTCGCGATAATCTGTAGAGATAGGTTCTACCCACTCTGCGGTATGCGTAGCAAAGTCAGTAGTAGTTAGAAAACCACCAGTGGCAGCCGCAAAGTTTGCGATCGCTTCAGCAATTTCTCCTCGATAAAAGGCTTCACCACCACTAGTCGCGATCGCTCTCAAGGTTGTAGCATGAGCTTCACTTCCCCAAACCTCCCCAATTTTTGGTGCTCGGTTACTCGGAAAAAAAACTTGTTTAAACGGCTTAAACTCAGGTGCAGTAAGAGGTAAGTAAATCGCTTCCGCACGCTTCCACGCCTCGGCCGTGACAGGCGATACAGGAAACCCTGCTTCTGCGTACCGGATAGCTGGCTCAAACAGTTGCTCAAACGGTAGCTTTCCCCAACGCTGTGACAAGCACATCCAAGCAGAGACAACTCCTGGCACGGTTACAGGAAGCCAACCCAGGGAAGGAACTCGCTCCATGCCAGCAAAAAAGTCAAGAGTAAGGTTTTGGGGACTTTTGCCGGAAGCATTAATTCCGTGTAGTTTTCCATCCCAGACAAGGGCAAAGGCATCTGAACCAATACCATTAGAGGTGGGTTCGACGACCGTTAATGCGATCGCACTGGCTAAGGCTGCATCCACAGCATTTCCCCCAGCCCAAAACATTTCCATCCCGGCTAGAGTGGCTAGGTGCTGGCTTGTTGCCACAGCGCACCGCTTACCCATAACTACCCGTCGTGTCGAGGGATAGGGGTAGTCATTCAAATTAAATAGTTTTAGGGCGTTCACCAAATTTCACTTCAGTTCCAACAACAGGAGTACTCCAGTGGACAGCGTTGGCAATGACGCGCAGGACTTCCGGTTGGTGATAAGTTGGGTAAGCTTGATCGCCGGGACGGAAGTAGAAAATTTTGCCCCGCCCTCGGTGAAAGCAACAACCACTGCGAAAGACTTCGCCCCCCGCAAACCAACTGATCAAAACCAAAGTATCCGGTGCAGGGATATCAAAAAACTCTCCGTACATCTCCTCTGCTGCGATTTCAAAACCCTCACCCAAACCCTCAGCAATCGGGTGGGAAGGTTCTACAACCCAGATGCGTTCTGTCTCCCCTTCATTGCGCCACTTCAGATTACAGGATGTACCCATGAGTCGCTGGAAAATCTTGGAAAAGTGGCTAGAGTGCAGCACAATTAGACCCATGCCATCTAACACCCGTTGCTGAACCTTGTCCACAACAAAGTCTTGTACCTGCTCATGGGCGATATGTCCCCACCAGATTAAGACATCAGTTTGGTTGAGTACGGCATCGGTTAATCCATGTTCGGGTTGCTCCAAAGTTGCTGTGTGCACAGTCAATCCTTGAGAACGCAGGTGTTGAGCGATCGCCTCATGAATGCCATTAGGATAGATTTTGGCAACTTCAGGCTCAATCTTTTCGTGCTGGTATTCGTTCCAGACCGTAATACGGGGAGTATGGGTCATGGTACAGCCTCTACAAACTTTTCTTTTATAAATCCCTATCCAGAAATATGCAGCAATTTGAATACCTGTGTGTCTATGTGAACTCCAAGGGGCAGTATCAAGCCCCTGCTGGTACTTGGGCAGATATCACTCTCTCGGCAATCAGGGTTGGGAAATGGTTTCAGTTGTGAACGAATCGGGAGAACTAGTGGCATTCTTCAAGCGATCGCTACCGGAAACGAGTGAAAAGACAGAGAACGCTGGAGACTAAGCCCCATGTCCTGCACCTCTAACGCATAAATCAATACAATTGTCAAGCTTTAACAAACGTCCACTCCAACACCTTAATCGGTGCATTTTTTAGCGCTTGTGTGAGTTCTGCATTATCTTTAAATGTCACTTGCTCCAAGAAAGAGGCTTCAACATTGACTGTAAACGGTTCTTCTTCAAACGGCCAGGGTTTCACAGTCACCTTGCCATCGCTGAACTGCAGCACATCGTAGCGCTTACCATCTGGTCCTTTGGCAATTTCTAGGGCCCGTTCACCTACGGGTAGATGTCGCTGACAAAGGATAAGTGAGAGGCGATCGAACATTTGCATATAAGCATAAGCAGACTCAACCTCTTGCTTTTTCAGCTTCAATTCCTTGCGCCATCGCTCTTGATGCTCAAGTTGCTCATCCAAAAATTGATCTATTTCACCTGACTCTCCTCGTTTACCTTCATTGAGGAAGCTCATGTGCATTGAGATGAGCAAAGCTACCCACCGTCCCCGGTATAGAGCATTTTGCGTAAGTTCTCTCAGCTTGTTGATTGATGTTGATTGAATGAGGGTAAAGTCTAGTGGTGTACCTACTGGAGTCAGTTGGTTTCCTTCCCATTCCTTCTCTAGATCATCATGATGGGAAATCGCCGCGAGCGTCTCGTACAAGCGTACCGGAGAATTTTCTCGCTTCCAATGTCCTGCTAGTTGAGCTGCAAGTAAAGCATGGGCGCGATGGTAGATGACTTCCCAGCCCTTCTCGTGTTGGTTAACAATCACCGAGTATTCACTCTCCTTGGTAATGTACATTACCCATAACCTCAAGTGATGATTTTCGGTGAGGTAGATTGCCGAGTGGAACTCTCGAAAGACTGATTAAACAAGAAATAATCAAATACTGATGAGTTAACTGTATCTATTACTACTGTGAAGGGGTGGCATCAAGACTTCTCCTGAAATCAAATTATCTTCAAAGAAATCTGTGCAACCCCCCAATCACAGCAATCGTGCAAACTGCCAATAGGTTGTGTATAGGATAATGCCATCAGCTAAGAAATCGCTTCATCATTATTAGGCGTGGGTAAGAGACAGCAGTTGATATCATTCAAGCAAACTTTACCCCACTGCAGT
>JBFLZA010000842.1:0-3400 GCA_040756535.1 Cyanobacteriota bacterium | reverse complement strand
CTCACAGCAATTTATTGCCAACGACGGCAGTCAGAACCGTATGGAAAACTGTTGGAGGAGATTGATTCTTTTTCCCTGTTCGATGGGGACATCAAGGATAGACTCAAAGCGACTGTGACAGACGGGTGCGGTTGTTCAACGGTGATGAACTCTCACACAACAGATGTCACACAAGAAGTTATCGCTATGTTAGAGAATGTCCCTGGAATGACAAAAGCGCATCACAGAGACTTCAAAAGTTCTAATCCCATTGTCAGGCTCAGAGACGGGACAGCAGTGAGAACCTGGAAAAACCCCTTGGGAGTTGACCACGTTTTCTTAGCGGATGCCAATAACCAAATAGTTTACGGCGGTTATGTCGGTTGGATTCACAGTGAAAGATTGAATGCTGCGATCGCACGAATTAAAAGAGACTTTACTTGAACGAAAAGAATTCAGAAGTCAGGAGTCAGGAGTCAGGAGTTAGGAGTTAGGAGGCAGGAGACTCTTACGAATGAAGCCATGAGGGTTAGAAGCCCCTGTCAATAAGGCAGTTCATGTTTAGGCGGGGTCATCAATGCCCGTCTCTCACATCATTCAGTCTTGGTGTATTCTGACTCCTGAATTCTTCTTCAAAGTGCGATCGCCACCAGCTACGCTTCTTGATGAGTATCCCAACTGTCAGGCAATCGCGGTAGATTACCTGTAAACGTGAAGGATGTTTTTATGAAGCATGGTGATACGGTGGAGCGTTTCGATGGCACACTCATTGAGCTAGCCGAAGACCTTGGTAATTTACGCTATGATGCATTGGCACAATTCTTATATGCATTGTCGGCAAAAATCGAACACGACTCGAACAAGGATGAGCAACGTGGACGACAGAAGTTAGCAACCGCCTTGCATGAGTGTGCTGAACATCTCACCTTATCAGCCAAAGCGATCGAACAAGCGTGGGATATCTGTGAGCCTTACATGAATCGCTAGTGACACGAGATCTTATAATGGTGGGCCATACAGGACTAAAGCTGTATTTAAGATTTGTTGCACAGAATCGTCATTGAGTAGTTCAGCGCATTTTAGGTTAACTCGGCGTCCAATCAACAATTCAAGCTCTTCTTCCAGGTGGACGATGCAAGCCCAGCCAGGTGTGTACGAGGGCTGAAACTCAGCAAAAATGTCAACAGCGCTGTTGGCAGTAAAGTCATCATTCAGGACTGAGCCAAATAGCGACAATCTGCCAATAGAATGGTCTTGGCAAAACTCAGCAAGTTCGTCCTTGGGAATGTCGATCGCTACAGGTTGAGTCATGATTGGGTTCCTATGAATCGATGCTTGAGCATTGGGTTAGCTCTCGGCTGACCTATACCTCCCAGCTTTAGAAGGTTATGCAAAAATTTCCTCAAATTATGAAGCAGTTCGATCAGACTTTAGCGATCGCACAACAACTACCTGCAACTCAAGCAACCCTTATACCAATTCACTAAAAGCCTGCTACAGATGCTTTTCTTTTTCCCCCATGAAGCAAATGGCGCAGCCTCTGCTGGCTTCCCCCTTTTGAAGGGGGACGGGAGGGGGATCTAAAAGGGGGGTTAGGGGGGTCAATGTGTAGCGCAGTAAAAGAGAAATGGTATTACTACCCTTGTTCGTTTTGTTTAGTTCCTAACGTAACACCAAGTCAGTAATTAGTGATGCGTGGTCAGAATTGGCATTTGCTCCTGTATCAATTCGAGCGACACTAAAGTGTTTGCTAACCAAGCAGTGATCAATGGGAATATTCATCAACGGTATCATCCAGGAAGCAAAATGGACGTGAGTTGCTGGTCGCGGCCAACTAGGTAAGATACCAAAACCCAACCGGGTGTTATGTAATTTTGTTTTATTAATCAACCGCCGATAATAAGGCGACCACGGTGTAAGGTTAAAGTCTCCCACTAAAATCAATGGCTGATTGAGTCCTCCAATATAATCGCTCAGTGCCGCTAGCTGACGATTGCGACTGTGAAAATTATTGCGTGTCACAGGTACTAGGGGATGAGTCCCAATTAATTCAATCAGCTGTTTATCTACTTCAATCGTTGCTATGAGGTTATGACCTCCTTTCCCATTAAAGTTATCTCCCCTTGCATCTCGAATGGGGAAGCGACTGAGGAGGGCAAGACCGCCTCCGGGACTTCTGAAAGAATAAGGCAGACTGTCTTTTAATCCAGTCTTTAACTTTTCAACTGCGTCTCGATCAACTTCAAGAAATAAAGCTACATCTGGGTGATTCTCCCGCACTACATTAATAACTTCATTGTCACGATTATTCTGAATATTAATATTCAAAGATAAAATCCGAATCGGTTTGGCTGCCTTACTAACCGCCTGTTGTGAATGAGGGAGATACCAAGGAATAACCTCAATTCCATTTAGACCCACTAGTAATAAGGCGGCAATAACTAGTAATTTAATCTTGAGATAGCGTGTTTTCCAAAGAATGACTAAAACACTACTAACGATTAACGATAAAATCAAATACTGGAATCGGAAATGAGTGAGCAGTTCTAGTGGCCAGTACCAAGCGATGTAGCACAATACAGATAGTAATCCTAAACCTAACAGGGCGGCAGTTGCCACAATTAAAGTTACTCGTTCGAGCATGGGTTCTGTTAAAAGAATACTTATAAAGAATTAGAGTTTAGCTGAAATGATTCCAAGCTTACTGACTCGCTTAATCATTAGGCATCAGAGGCAGATTCCAGAGGGTTAGAAATAGGCGACACTGCCAGAGGTAAAGTAAACCAGAAGGTCGCCCCTTTTCCAGGGTCGCTATTGACACCAATTTCACCGCCATGCGCTGTGATAATTTGACGACACATATACAGTCCCAAACCCAAACCGACAGAGTGACGTTGCTGAGAGCCTCGAAAATACAAGTCAAACAATCTCTCGCACTGCTCCTTACTCATCCCTACCCCATTATCGGCAACGATACAGCGCATCCAGTCCCCCTCTACCGTGGCATCGAGGGCTACACTCAATCCTGGCGGGTTGTGATTGAGGGCGTTGGCAATCAGGTTTTGGTAGACTCGTGACAGTTGTAAAGGGTCGGCATTGACTAAGGGAATGTCAGGGGGAATGAGATTGGTTAAGGTAGTCTGTTCTTTAGTGAGAATAGGTTGCAAATCTGCGATCGCTGCCTCAACCAAGGGACTCAGTTGTAGCGGTTGGCAGTGCAGCACAACTCCCCGAATTTCGGCAGCGTGGGTATCAATCAGAGAGTTGATCAGTTCCAATTGGCGATCGCTACTATCGGCAATTCGCTGTAAAATTGAACGAGAAATCTGAATCTTTTCTCCCGATTGTTGTAGCAAGTTCTTAAGTACCATTAATGTCCCCAGCACAGGATTACGCAAATCGTGGGAAACGGCATGGAGAA
>JBFLZA010000841.1:0-3403 GCA_040756535.1 Cyanobacteriota bacterium | reverse complement strand
TGCTGACATCATTTTCTTAACGGTACTGGGGCTGTGCGTCTCTAGCAGTGCCGCCTGAACTGCTGCGGTGTGCTGGTAATCCAATGCTGCCCAGTTGAGCGTCATCGCATCACATTCGCCATTGGTCAATAGCGCCGCGATCGCATCAAGGGATTGCCGTATGGTGGGACGAGAACCCGCAGATAGGGAACGCAAATACACCGCAGCGGGATGCAGCGTCAGAGGCATTGGCGCAACCAGGAGCAGTTGGGAACTTTCCGCTTCCGCTCCCAACTCCTCCCTCAAGCGCTTTTCATAATCGACTTCAGCCTCGTTAATCACTTAGGTGCAGCACTGAGTTTAGCCAACCGTCACTCCGAAGCCAATGCTATTCTCTCCGAGGTTGCAGAAACCAGGCCAACAGCAATTAGGGCAGCCCAGGAGGCTGCTGCCCTAGAGTGGGATTAGAAAATGCTAGGGCAGGGTATGAGACAGCCAATTAACCCTAATCGGGCTATCTTGTATGTTCCTAAAATTGCGGTGTTTGAAAGGTTTAGGCTCAGTTTCTCTCTCGAAAGCGCACGGGCATTCGATCTGACGGATAAATTAGCAGGTTTTGCTGTAATTGTTCCAGAGAAGAACGACCGTTGACTAACTCCCAATCGAAGTGGCGCAGCAATAATGCTAGCATCATCGTTCCTTCCAGCATTGATAGATGCTCTCCTAAGCAACGATGCGGCCCTGAGCCAAAGTCTATCATTGGCAGTGAACTCGTTTCCTTATTCTTGTCTAACCAACGTTCTGGCAGAAATTCCTCTGGATTAGCATAAACTTCTGGATCTCTTCCGGCTGCAAGCACTGACCAGGATACTCTCGTACCACGCGGAATCACTGTACCCTCAATTAGAGTATCCCGTTGAGCCTCCAATGAAGTTGAGCCGGATGCAACTGAATAAAGGCGCAGTGTTTCCTTGATAATGGCGCGAATATAACCCAATTCTTTGAGGTTTTCTAGGTTAATACCACCTTGTTTTTGCCAAGCTTGGTCAACGATGTCCCGCGCTTGTTGAAGCACTCTAGGATTCAAGCTCAACTCCCCAATTGCAAAGGATAAAGTATGGGCTGTGGTGTCAGTCCCAGCTATTAATAGTTCAACCGATTCTGCTATTAAGGTGTCCCGATCATATTTTGGTTCTTTAGCCGCGATTTTGACTAACATTGATTCCCTAAACAAACGACTGACTTGTGGGAAATCAGTTTGATTTTGTTCTCTCATCTGTAAAGCCAAGTCTACGCGGGGCGTAAGAAATTCCGTTAAATATCGCCTTGCTGCCCAATAATCCCGTGAATTCTGAGTTGGCAAATATTTCATCCATATTTTCTCTCCCGCAACTTGTCGCAGGAAACGATAACCTACAACAGACATTGCTTCGTATATCTTGCTAACTTCTAGGGGCGGCCCTTCATGACTGGTACTATTTCTATCTACAGGAATACCTAGTACAAGAGAGGAAATCACCCTCATTGTTAGTTCCACAAACAGAGGGTCTACCTCCACTTCTTTTGGGGGTGCAACTTGTTTTAGCGTCTCAATGACTTGTTCGCAGGCTTCGCTAATTACTTCCAGATATTTGGAGAGATTGCTTGAACTAAATTCCGGGTTCCAAGCCTTACGTCGCCACTGCCACTCGGTTGCAGTTTCTCCGAGCATAATCGGGCCACTGATATCGTTCCATGCTTGGCGGAATCGCTTGGATCTAATTAAGCTACCATCTCTCATCCCATTGATAATGGTATCTTCGATTACTTTTGGTTTACTTAAAATCACAACTGGAGTCCTGCCACTCCACATGACGTACATCGGACCTAGCTGCTGGCTCCAATCAAAAAATTGCCGAAATACTTTCTTCTGTTTTACTGCTGTTAACATTTGTGGCAGATTTCCTAACAGCCAGTGTTGGGGAGGCGAAGGGAGTGATTGTAGCGATTTGTATGCCTCCTTTTCTTTTCGCCATCGCCAACTCAGTAACCAAACAGACGCTATGCTAGTAACGCCTAATACTATTACTAAATATGATAAGAAGGAAGAAGAACCATTCATTTGAGAAGTAATGTTTTGGAACATAAGTCCGCTCAAGCCTACCCAAAGTTTTTTCTTACCTAAATACTACCACCTTGAAATGGAGATTAACAGATTCATTGACTTGGAGTTTTGATGAGTGTATCAGGGGGCCAACTCTTATTCGCTTCGCTCACCCACTTTAAAGGCTGTCTCTAAAGAATTGTTAAGTTAGCTCTTGAGATTTTCCTAAACGACGTAACCTCAAATGAATCATGGCTTGACTCATCTCGCGTAAAACCTTATAGTCCTTATTTGAGCGTCGATAGTGATTCACCAAGCAAACGTTCGTTCCACAATCTAACGCTATGGCTGCGCCACGCTACGCGAAGGGTAAAATCTCAAATCCAGCACTTTGATGGGCGTTTCACTTCAACCAATGCCCCTGTTAATTGTTTCACCACTCTGGTAAAATTCGCTCCCCTAAATTCCTGATCTACCCATATCACTCTAAGGCTTCGAGAAACGCTTGCTCCTGCTAATCGCTCAGAACAACTCGCTTCCAAGACAACCACTGTGATTAACAGTCTGAGTGTATCGACAAGGGCAACCCGCTTGCGTCCTTTGACCTTTTTAGCTGCTAAGGCTTCGCCTCGCCAAAGGCGAACATCACCGTAGAGTTCTCCCTTTTTTGCGTCGTTTTGACGGATTGGAAATTAAGAAGGGCTGCACTTGCTTTTGCTGTTTTGCCGAGAGATTACCGAACTTGTGTTCTCAATTAGTCATGAATTTGTTATCAAACGCTGAGTCTTTACATAAAGATCATGTCAAATGGGATCAAAAGTTACTTAACTAGGCTTGAGCAGGAATTGCTACCAAGCCTTGGGTACAGCCTTGTACTTATCGATCCACAGATCAGTGTTCACCGGCTTGTCTTTGCGCCGGCATCTAATGCCCCCTCTCTCGTGGAATTCCAATTCAGCACAACTGAGGCCGAAGTGTTACAGGTCATTCCACCGGGAGTAGCAAATACAGCTACAGTAAGCGCATGGCAAGGTATCGAGGTGCTTTCGGCGCAGTTGTGCGAGGAGATGACAAATGCGATCAATATAATGAAACCGTTTGACTTGCCAGACCTAGACCTGAACGGTCGAGACGGCATTGCGGCACGATACAGGTTCATCACTCACAACCGCCCAAAGGGAAAGGGATTCGATGTTTTCAATCCTGACGGATCTTGTGGTTATGCACAGCGCAATTGGCTTGCCCTTACACTTAAGATCGTGCGAGAGGTCTTTGACGACCCTCAATTAACGCGATATCTTGCCGAACTGCACAGATGTTTTATGTTGTAGATATGGCTAC
>JBFLZA010000840.1:0-3418 GCA_040756535.1 Cyanobacteriota bacterium | reverse complement strand
GCTTTCAACCTCTCGCAACAAGAGTGCGATCGCTACTTAGAATTGGGGTTTGATATACATCTCCCACACTCTTTTCAATTGCGCTGCATCTGTTTCGGAAATCCGTCCAATTTTTGCTATTAACAAAGACTGTTCTAAGCAGTCTAGGCGAGACAAACGCACAGTTGAAGCAACGCGCAAACCACTAGCTGACCAATCATTAAGTAACACATCAGTTAGCGTGCGCGGTTTGGCAGATGTAACTACTGCTGCTACAACATCATCTCCATCTAACCAAAGTACAAGTATTGGGCGCTTTTTAGAACCGCTACCGCTTGTAAAGGGAATATCGGCTACCCAAAACTCACCCGGTTGGATAGTCATCATAAAGTCCTTCGTCTTCTGATGCGTAGCCTTTTAAAAATGCGTCATGATTGCGAGTAATAACGGGAGCAGTTGATATAGGTTGGATGCTAATTATCCAACGTCCTGCACCTACACTTTCAACTAGAGATTCGGGAATAGTTAACTTTTCCCCTGGTTGAAGTTCAATTTCATAAGTTAGGTTAATCAACTGACTTTTCATAGATTTGTTGACGGTGTTAACGACATTTCCACGTCCGTTCGTTCTGCAATCTTACGAGCCAGCGCCTCAAAATCCTGGTAAGCACTTTTAACAGCTGCAGAATGGGCCCCGATAATGCCATCAGCAGGTTTCAGTTGGAATATAGGCTTCTGAGCTACCTGTGCCATCGACATGAGGCTGTGATAGTTCTTGAGGATGGCTAGACAATTGGGATCATTTGCTATAGAGATAGCACCATCCCCAGAATTATTCCATATAGCCTCTTGATAAACTTCTGGAATACGGGCAAGCCAATTTTGGTAGGTCTTCACAGGACGGTCGAATCGTACTGAGTGTTGTAAGACGACGTAACCAATAGGTTGCATCTTAGCTAGGGGAAGCTCCAGAGCTATTTCAGGGTTTTTCTTTGCCAGTCTTTCTTGCCACTGTTGTCGCCAATCCTGCAATGTGACACCCAGGTTCGGTAAGGAGTGCAGAGCAAACAGGTCTAAGGTAAGTGGAACAGCAATATAATCTGCTGCAATCAGTGCTGCACGATTAATCGCCCCTAAAGTGGGAGCTAAATCCATCAAGATAATGTTGGCTTGATGGAGTCTAGCTGCCCTTTGCATAATCCTCCAGAAGGCAGATATCATTCGGAAGGCAAATTCCTGTTTAGGGTTATATGTATCCAGACAAGTAGACCACCATTGTGCAAGCTCATTCTCAAGCTTAAAAAGTGCTATATCACCTGCTAAGAGAGCCAACTGATCTTCAACAAACTCTAGATGTGGATCAGATATATCGTCCAGTCCCTGTAACAGTGGCAGCACACTAGCAAAAATAGTTTTTCGCTGTTGCCCTTCTAGCCAGAGTTCTTCGAGACGATCTTCACCCAGGAAAACCATAGAGAGGTTGGCTTGAGGGTCTAAATCAGCCGCAATAACTCGAAGACCCAGATTGCTATACATCCATGCCAAGTTAGACACTAAAGTAGTTTTGCCAACTCCTCCCTTGGTGTTGAAGAAAGTAATGATTGGAGTATTCATGGTCTTCTCCTAACCGTGACTAGCACATGGGCATCTTCTACTTCAAATTCCGGGGATGGATTGCCGTTCTTCTCAAGTTGCTGACGTGCCAGTTGGATTCCGAAGCCAAATCGCTGAACATAGCCTAAGTTTTTCATGGCTTCAGCTAAATGAGGGTTTCGATAGTCAGTTACACCTGGCTGACCAAAGTTTTGCCGATTGACTTGTCCGAAAGGACCACCAGGATTCTGAATCTCAATGCGATCGTTAAACCACGTAATCCGCACTGGTGCGTTTGTTCCTTCATAGGTGCGGTGCATGATAGCGTTTCTCGCCAACTGTTGTAGGGCAACTATAGGGTAATCAGGCTGACGAAGTTCAATCGGTTGGGCGGTGATGTCTGTCGCTACTGAAATATTGACTTGAAGTGTCTCGTCCAGTATTCGGAGAAGGTCGGGAAGTGAACCACCGATTTCTTTTTGATCTTTAATTGGAGCGGTTAACTCGGTTCCATCAAGGCGAAGAAATTGAACATAGGCACCAGGAACGAATTGTCTTGGATCTTTGCCCACAACCAAAACACCGAGAATAGTCGGTTTGGGAGGCACTTCAACTGTCGCAAACCGCGTGGATGTTAGTTGTTGCTCAACAGAGCGTTGATTTTCTTCAAGGATTTCGACAGCTAAAGACGACGGTAGATAAACACGACAAAATAAGTCTAAATCGAGATCATCTAGAGTAGCCGATACGAAGGGTCGCAGATCAAAAGGCAAATCCTTTGCCCGTCGTTTCTCTGCCAAACGACGCTCTTCTTCGGCTGTAGCAGTTGCTCTGCGGGGACCAACACGCACCCAAACCCGTCCATTGAAGCGCACAGGCGGAGCATCTGACGGCTCCACAATCACAATCGCTAGTTCACATCCACTAATAATTCGCTTTTGAACAATCATCGAGGGGAAAGGTAAAATGTTCCCATCTGAGCGAATATCAGAAAGTGTGAGCAAAAGCTGATCAGTAATTGGCAAGTTGGCACATGTGCCGTCATTGTTAACGCCAATCAATAGAACTCCTGGTTGTTGGTGATTTGGCAGGTCGTTGGCAAAAGCACAGATAGCTTGACGAATAACATTTCGGTCAGCTATCGAAGCCTTGCGTTCCACCCGATCCGATTCAAGGTCGTTTAGGAGACTCTCCAACTCCTCATCAGTCATTTAGCTGTTCCTCTTAATATCTTCAGCTTAAAGTAGTTACCTTTGGAGGATGTTGCTGCAACACCTGCTGCAAATACTGCCCCGTATAAGACTGAGTATTCTCCGCAACTTTCTCCGGCGTCCCTATCGCAATTACTTCTCCCCCTTTATCACCCCCTTCTGGCCCCAAATCAATCACCCAATCCGAACAACGAATCACATCTAAATTGTGTTCAATCACCAAAATCGAATTACCTTTATCCACCAAACGCTGCAACACATTCAACAAATGATGGACATCATAAAACGATAAACCCGTTGTTGGTTCATCAATTAAATACAGCGTCTTTCCTGTTGCACGGCGAGACAATTCTGATGCCAACTTCACCCGTTGCGCTTCCCCACCCGATAACGTTGTTGCAGGTTGTCCTAAGTGAATGTAACCTAACCCAACATCAACTAAGGTTTGCAATCGCGTTGCCGCCCTGGGGATATTTGTAAATACCTCCAACGCTTCCTCCACCGTCATATTCAAGACATCGGCAATGGAATGTCCCTTATATTTCACCTGCAAGGTTTCCCGGTTGTATCGCGCCCCCTTACAAACTTCACACTGTACATAAACATCCGGCAGGAAGTTCATCTCAATCACATTT
>JBFLZA010000839.1:0-3431 GCA_040756535.1 Cyanobacteriota bacterium | reverse complement strand
CGTAATCTGCTCCACCTTTATTAGGCGTGTCAGCGGTTGCGATGGTAATCGTGTTAGCCGCATCATGGGGCTGTAGGGTTAGGGTGTAGTAGTCTTTATTCGCGTAGATTGGGTTTCCGGTAATTTCAGTGGGAGTAACGCGGACATAGTAAGTGCCTGCGGCTAAAGTACTGGTCATCGAACCCCCTGTAGTGCCACTATCGGTTTCACTCCAAGTGGTGCCACTGTTGGTTGAAGTTTGGATCACATTTCCTGTGATATCGAGCAATTCTATCTTGGTTCCCGCCGCCAAACCGTTGACAAAGGTGCTAACCGTCTCTGCCGTAGCTAGGTTGAATCGATAGTAATCTACCGGGTCTGTGCTACCCACAAAATCCGTATAGGTACTCCTCCCAGTTAAGGTATCTACATTGCGAGCGGCAGTGAGGGTGTTACCTGCATAGTCGCTACCCGGACGGCCCTCCAGTTGTCCGGAAGTCATGTAGTGGTTGTAAGCTCCTTCATAGTTATAGGTTCCTAGCGCAGCAGCCACGTCAGCGTTATTGGCCAGGTAGACTTTGGCATTGAACGTTGCTCCAGGGGAAAGACCATGTTTAACCCCATAGTCTAGAAAGTGTTGGTACAGTTGTTCAGCATTCAAGCCTCCTGGTACAAACTCAGGATTTTGGGAACTGTAGTAATTCGCATCAAAGACTGAAGTTGAAGTCGTTACTCCCGGAATTTGACTACTCACAACTTGATCTATAGCCAGGTTATCTAACCAAGTGTCGAACATCACTTACCTCCAAAAAAATAAAAAGGAAAAAAACTCTACTTCTGTGAAGAGAGGTTGGGTAGAGTCATACTTTGGTGTAGAAATATTCACTATCTGTATGAGTTGCACTACACGCAGCACTATCATGCGATTAGCCTGCATCGCAATTTCAAAATTGAAGTTATACCAAATCCGCTTTTATAACCCCCCTGTTAATGGAAGGGATTGTTCTCCCCCAGCTTCCCCAGCTCCCTCAGCTTTCTTAAATAGAAGGTAGTCAACCCGGATTTGGTATTATTGAGGGTAGCTATCATCCTTCAAGACGTACTCCATCTTGATTTTTTGAGTTTGGCGCAGGCGCAACGAATGACGACCACTTTTCTCTAAGTCCAAGTGTTGCAGTGATGATTGAACCACTTTTTCCAAAACAATGCCGTCTACTGCATTGGCTTTAGTTTCGGGTTGCATCTGCAAGAGGGTAAAACCACTCAACTCGATATTCTCAACGAAAGAATTATGAAGGGTGAATTCTGAATTTTGAATCTTTTCATCCTTCGGAATTTCTATTTCATAATTTTTTTGAGAAGCGTTAGTGGTGGAAAAGGAAACAGGAGAAACCTTAGGCAAACGAGGTCGAATCGTAAGAATTGCCTTTCCCTCCTTCCGGTTAAAGCGAGCTTGTAAGACAGTTCGCCTCATACCTTGCCCTTGAATAATGATGTTGCTTCGGTTAATTTCCAGGGGTTGAAACAGAGCGAGTTCACCGATAGGAAGATTAATCTGAATTCGACCTTCACGGGGTAACTGATTAATTAAGGCTTGTAGAGGGGCGGAGTCGTCTTGACCATCATTAGGAATAATACCGCGATCGCTCGCCTCAATGATTTGAGTGAGGGCGGGTTGGGCTACCACTTGGTTGTTCCACCACAATCCTGCCAAGTCTTGAACAGGATTGAGAATTTTCGATAGGCACAGTAGAAAAACGATAAAACTGAAACTCTGCGTAACCAGCAGGAAATTGGATGTATTATCTTTGAGCCACCTCTTCCAAGCTTCGCCTTCAACGGAACGGCTCTGATTACCTCGATTGCTCCATTTTTGTTTGGGCAGATTCATCTGAGTCCAAACTTTAATCAGGGATGAAGACCACTGAGCCAGCAATAGGATAACTAAATGAATCGGCTTCAGATGCGACTCTCTTCCCCAGAAGACAATCATCAGCATGATCGGCCGACTGAATGTAATCCAGGATAAGATAATCGCTACAGCCGTGAAGTTTCCCTGGAACAGATACATCAACATCAAACCAGGGGCAATCAGAGATGTCCAAATACTAATCCGCTGATCAAGTAGACAGTACCAGATAAAGAAACCAGTTCGATGCGGCCCAAGCATAATCGCTCGATTGCCATTCCGCAGCATATTGCCGAACCAGCGCCGCATATTCTGGTACGCTCGTGTTGTAAAGGAGCCTGAGATGGTTTCGATGGTGTAGACCATGACATCAGGCATATAGAGCAGGTCGTACTTCCGTCGTAGCAACCAGTACCAAGTACTTTTATCGTCTCCTGAAAGAAACTTAAACCGTCCCCACAGCCAATCATCTAAGTTGTCATTTTCCAGCAAATCTGCGAAGGAGGGGTCTAGGGCCGCTTCCGCCCGATAGAGAGAAAAGCGCCCCGTCAAACAGAGTAATTTCCGCGACAGGGAATGAGAACACATATAGAGATGCCGTTGACAAAACCGTATGTGCAACCACTCAGAAAATAGGTAAGACCCCACGACAACAGGCATTTCATCAGTCGTGAGTGCCCCCATCTTGGGAAACATGCGGAAAAACGGCAGGCATTTGCGGAAAGCACCCTTTCCCACCACGGAGTCGCCATCCATCAGACCTACAATGGTGTCTTCAGGAATTTCCATGCTTGCCAGTTCTCGCAAACCCGCCACTAGGGCTTTTCGCTTACCACCACCAGGGTCTGACAAGGCAACGAGTTGGATGGATTTGAGTTCGGGGTCTTCTGATTTGAGAATCTCTCGGATGGAAACAATTTCTTCATCCGTCGTGACAATGACCAGGATGACTGGTTTGGTAAGGGTCTTAGCTTCTTGAGCGATCGCACGAAAGACTCGGTCTGTAATCCAAGGTTTCTCTTTAAAGGTAGGTGCAATCAAACAAAGGTGTGGTAAATCCTCAACCGGAATAGCATTAGCCCGCCGTCGCCAGCGTTTAAACACTAAGTGCCGATAGATGAGGGAGCGAACCAGCGCTAAAGTAAACCAACCCCAGCGCCACGTCCCCATTGCTCCAACCACCATCAGGCTAGTCAAGCCCAAGATTGCTAATTTATCGGGGTTACTGAGAAGTTTTAAGCCAGTAAATCCCAAGGCTGAGACGCCCATCATCAACAACCAATTGAAGTAGGGCATCAACCTTTGTATAGGTTTATTTCCAGCCAATTCAGTCATGGGATGTAATGCCTTTGGAACACAGAGCAACGAGTAATATCAATTTCCTAAATGCTTGCTACAGATGCTATTCTGGCTCCCCCAAGAATAAAAGTTCTTCCTTATATTCCCCCCTTAATAAGGGGGGCTAGGGGGGTCGATGTGTAGCGCTATTTTATGAAATTGCTATAAGCGAAGAGAAAAAAGGACTTACGCTGTTTACAGATAC
>JBFLZA010000838.1:0-3435 GCA_040756535.1 Cyanobacteriota bacterium | reverse complement strand
GCTGAAGGCATTAAACTGGACAATGGTATTCGCGATCGCGAGGCGATGATGTTTGGTTCAACTGAACTGCCTCGCTTTTTCCCCAATTCTGGCGGCTATGTGCGAACTGATGATTTTGGAGTTCAGCTACTCCTCAATTATCGCAACGGTCGGGAACGATTTCGCACACTATGTCTTAAAGATATTAACGATATTGAAGCAGAGAAAGGTAATTCCCATGTGCTGCGCGATATCTTCGGCGGACGTATCGTTCTAATTGGGGTAACTGCACCTAGTATTAAAGACTCTATCAATATTTCTGCGATCGCTAATTTACAACCACGGGGAAAAATTTATGGCGTAGAATTTCATGCCCACGTCACCAGCCAAATTATCAGCACAGTTCTCGATGGACGACCCGTTTTAAAAACCTGGTCACAGGGTTGGGAATATCTTTGGATTGTCGGTTGGGGCGTTTTAGCTATTTATCTGGGTCGGTTGACGAAATCTCCCTTGAAAAACCTCGTGTATGTTGCCCTTGTTAGCCTGGGTTTAGTGGGAATTGGTTATGTCTTCATCGTCGGGGGATGGTGGATTCCAGTAGCACCAGCACTACTCGTTTTGGTTATTAATGGCGCAATCTTGAACACTTTCTATCAATACGACCGATTTTTGAGGTCTCAGATTGAAATACGCCAACATACCATCGAACGGACATTTATTGTCATTCATAATGGACCCCTGCAAACCCTAGCGAATATTTTGAGGCACGTCCAAGACCAAGATATAGAACAAAATCGATTGCTCGAAGAACTAAAAAATCTGAACTCGGAAATCCGAGAACTCGGCGAATACCTGAAACTAGAAGCCCTAGACAGAGAGGAAAGCCTGCGTCTCGGCAGTAGTCTAATCCTAGACTTAAATCTGCCAATTCGCGACCTGCTCTATGAAGTCTACAGCCATACACTTCAGCGAAACTTTCCCTGCTTTAAAACGCTCAAAGTCAAAGCTTATTCGTTCGATCCAATTGAGGAGCAATACTTGAGCCTCGAACAAAAGCGAGAACTCTGCCAATTTCTGGAAGAAGCACTGTGCAATGTCGGGAAACATGCCAAAGGATTAACTCGTCTCAGTGCTACTGGTAAGCAAATTGAAGGCTGGTACACCCTGAGCATTAAAGATAATGGCGCTGGCATTCAGTCGTGTTGTGAAGGGCGAGGAACGAAGCAGTGTTTAAATTTAGCGAGAAAATTAAGAGGAGAGTTTCAGCGAAAGTCTCTTGGAGAGAAAGGAACTCTATGTGAGTTAACGTGGCCGATTGCGGGGAAAAAGTGGAGCTTTGCCCAAATAGGACTTAAACTCAAAACCCAGATTGTGAAATGGTTTAGAGCTTACGCTGCATGGCACTGAGTTAAAGAGCGATCGCTTTCATCTTCGGTCTACTGAATGTTAGGTTCCGAAGATTTTTTTTGTTATCTACTAGACATCTCCAGAAATTAAAATTCAACAACCGTGGTACAAGGATTTCAGATTAATTATTGGAGATGTTTATTGCAGAGTTCTGCAATGCTAACTGTCTTGAAGAGCAACAAGACATACAAACTTAAGCAATTGATTATACATAAAATACTCTAGTTTCAGCCAATTTATCAATTTATCGTATTAATTAAGCAAACAGAACTGAGAGTTCAAACAAGGAGTTGGCTTTGAAGCCATTACTTTCTCTTAGTTGAACCCTACAAAATCACATGGCGCACTACTGAAGATTCTGGTTCAAAACGTTTTTGGTGAGTGTTTTAGAAGCATTGTGCAACACACCTAGAACACTTCCACAAAAAATATCTGATTGCAAGTCGGTTGAGCTGTATTTATAAGGTAAGTAGCAAATGCTATCCAATTCACGACCGTCAAAAGGCTTTTCTCTCAGTACAACCTCCACTGAATTTACCCCTCTAGACCTACATATAGGAGCGCTCCCATCCTTTGGCATTTCATCAGAGTTTACTGGCTCACTAGAGCGAGATAGTAAGCTCTTTAGAAGTAGTTCTATTGCTGTTCCCACTGTTTCACCAGACCCTGGCAACACACTAGACACTGCATATGATGTAACCACTCTCAGTGACACCCGCACTTTCACTGATGCCGTCAGCAGCAGCGACACTAACGACTTCTACCGCTTCAGCCTGGACAACACCAGCAACTTTAACCTGTCCCTCACAGGCTTAAGCAGTGATGTTGATGTGCGACTGATTCAGGATGTCAACAGCAATGGGATTGTTGATAATGGCGATGAGATTGTGCGTTCAACTTGGGGTGGCAGCAATGATGAATCAATAAACCACTCTTTGACAACGGGCACATACTTTGCCCAGGTCTATCAGTACAGTGGCGATACCAGCTACACGCTGAACCTGTCTGCTACGGCCTCACAGACACCCAACAACCTCCTACCCGTTGAAGTTGACTTGGGTACCCTGAGCGATACCCAAACCTACTCTAACAATGTGAGTAGCACGGACACATCGGATGTTTACCGCTTCAGCCTGGACAGCACCAGCAACTTTAACCTGTCCCTGACAGGTTTAAGCACTGATGCTGATGTGCGATTGATTCAAGATGTCAACAGCAATGGGATTGTTGATGATGGCGATGAGATTGTGCGTTCAGCTCGGGGTGGCAGCAATGATGAATCGATTAACCACTCTTTGGCGGCGGGAACTTACTTTGCCCAAGTCTATCAGTACAGTGGCGATACTAACTACAATCTGAGCCTGTCTGTTGGCAATAATCCTAGCTTTACCAGCTTTAGCGTATTCGATGCATCTGGTGATAACACTTTCAGTACTGCCTTTGAGGATGGAGCGATTCGCTTTAGCTACAACTTTGCCGATACAGCATCTTTGTCAGATGTGAGTTTGGAAGTATTGAGCGGCGGTAGTGTTGTCTCTACTCTAGGAACTTGGACTGGCTCTAGCCTATCTGACACCCTAATTAACCTAGCTGACTTTTCCAATCTAACTGGGGGTGATTATCAACTCCGTGCAGTTGCTCACACTACCGATGGTCAAGATTTCTTCTCCGATTCCCAATCTCTGACAATTCTGTCTTGGGACGACAGCGACGACAACTATGGCACCTTTGCCGGTGACACGCTTAATTATTCAGCTGGGCTGGATACAGGCGCAGTCATGCTAGGACGCGGTGGCACAGACACGCTGAACCTCTCCGACGTTTTCCAGTCTGATGTCAAGGGCATTAATGGATTGAGCCTCAGTTCCTTCAATCCATTATCTGGCTCAACCACCAATCAAGCAATTTTTGGGGGTACAGCCTTTGACTACCTAACCCTTTCTGATGGTCGAGAAATTTACTTCCAGGGCATCGAAAACCTCAGTTTCTCTGATGGGTCAACCTTGGAGTTAGCAGTTCATCCCGATGACACTTCCTTCGACAAGC
>JBFLZA010000837.1:0-3454 GCA_040756535.1 Cyanobacteriota bacterium | reverse complement strand
AAGGTTACTCCCTTGAGGCCGAACTTTGTCGGCGGACATCCCATGGACGGAACGGCAGATAGTGGCATTGAGGCCGCACTGTCAGGTTTATTTGATGGGAATCCCTATGTGCTGACACCGATGGAAACGACTCCACCTACTGCGGTAAAACTCGTAGAGGAACTCGTGCGATCGCTCACTTCACGGGTCTATTTTTGCCGTCCCCAAGACCATGATCGCGCAGTCGCTTGGATTTCTCACCTCCCCGTCATGGTGAGTGCCAGCTTGATCGATACTTGTATGAGTGAGACTGACCCAACAGTATTAGAATTAGCACAACAGTTAGCCAGTTCTGGCTTTCGGGATACCAGTCGCGTTGGCGGTGGAAACCCAGAGTTAGGGCTGATGATGGCGCGGTACAATCGAGAATACCTTTTGCGATCGCTCATCTCCTATCGCCACAACCTTAACCAATTCATTGAGCTGCTTGAACAGGAAGATTGGCAAACGTTAGAAGATAAACTCAAACAGACTCAATTGCAGCGATCGCCCTTTGTGTCAAAGCTGGAGTAACGCGGGGGTGCGGTCAAAAACAGTTGGTGAGTTAAGGTGTCAAAAATTTTCTTTCTCCCCGCGTCTGGAGCGTCTGGAGCGTCCCCGTGTCAATCTCAACCAATTACTTATGACCACACCCGTAACGTAGTGAGCGCAACAACATGGAGTTCTTGTCTTCTAGGCGCTAACGACTGCCGAGAGAAAATTCTCAATAACTTTCATACAGGCGCAATAAGATTGTCACGGGATTGTAACAGAGGCTATCTACATTGGTAAGTGTCAGCTGTAGATAGTCTGAATTCTGTAGGGCAAAGATATTAGCTGACATCCGCTTTGAAAAAGCATGACGCTGGGATTCAGCTTTGGTACTCCGTTTGCTGAGTTATTACCCAATATCACTTAGGGCGGCGTCCTTAAGAACCATCGCTTTCCCCAACAGAACTCATGGTATTAGACACTCAAACCTCCAAATCCAATCACGCTACTCCTTCTCCTCTAAAAAAGGCAGCCACTTGTTTATCATTGGTGTTGCTGGGAGCTGGAGCCACATTCTCCAGCAACTATTTCTTATCAGGCAATCGGCTGGTTGCAGCAACACCTAATTTAAACAGTTCTTCTCAAGCTATCGCCCAAACTACTCCAACAATCGCAGCGCTGCCGACTCAAGGCACCAACTTTGTCACCGCTGTAGTCGAAAAGGTTGGGCCAGCGGTGGTAAGAATTGATGCGTCTCGAACCGTCACCTCTCGAATTCCAGAAGCCTTTAACAACCCTCTGTTCCGCGATTTCTTCGGAGCTGATATTCCCGATCAATCGCAACAGCGAGTTGAACGAGGGACAGGAAGTGGTTTTATTATCAACAGCGACGGGATGATTCTGACCAATGCTCACGTTGTTGATGGTGCCGATACGGTGAATGTGACGCTCAAGGACGGTCGCAGTTTTGCGGGTAAAGTGGTCGGAACCGACTCGGTTACGGATGTTGCCGTGATCAAAATTCAAGCAAACAATCTCCCCGCTGTTCCCGTCGGTGATTCAAATCAACTCAAGCCAGGAGAATGGGCGATCGCGATCGGTAACCCCTTAGGTCTTGACAATACTGTAACTACAGGAATTATCAGTGCTACAGGTCGTTCTAGTTCTCAAGTAGGCGTCTCCGATAAGCGAGTTGAATTTATCCAAACCGACGCTGCCATCAACCCCGGTAACTCAGGAGGTCCCTTACTGAATGCCTCTGGTCAAGTGATTGGGATGAATACAGCCATTATCCAGCGAGCTCAAGGTTTAGGCTTTGCTATTCCCATCAATACTGCTCAACGGATTGCCAATGAGTTGATTGCTAAAGGCAAAGTTGACCATCCTTATCTGGGTATTCAGATGGTGACCTTGACACCAGAGTTGAAGGATAACATTAACAACAATCCCAATTCAGGTCTGAGTGTAGACGAAGATCGAGGCGTACTGATTGCCAAGGTGATATCAGGTTCACCAGCCGCCAAGGCGGGACTCCGTGCAGGAGATGTCATCAACAAAATCAACGGTCAACCTGTAAAAAATGCTGAGGATATCCAAAAGGCTGTAGAAGGTTCTCAGGTGGGCAGCAACTTACAAATAAAGTTGCGGCGCAATCAAAGAGACTTCGCCTTAACTGTGCAGCCTGGTGCCTTACCGGTAGAGCAAGCTCAGAGGTAGTAGTCTGGCGTTGTACTCGTGCTTGTCTGGGGTAAACGCGACTCGTTACTAAAAATTAAAGTAGAGCAACAGGATGGGAATTATCTCATCCTTTTTTGCTTAGAACTGCTTTAATAGTAAAGACCAACGCCACACTGACTCCTACTAAGTTGCGGTCAAACGTATAACTTAATCAATTAATATAGGGGAGCGGGGGAGAGAAAGTTACTTTTTAGAATCCCACTGGGTATCAATGTATATAAATCTACTCAAATCTGTATGAATATTTGGGGGAGAATTTGGAGAAGAATCAATAATCATCTTGAATACAGTCCCAAACCCGTTCCGATCGCTTGGGGATTTTTTCTGTTGATTTTGATTTGTTTAATCAATTACCAATTTCCTTCTGATACTTCTCTAGCATTGTTTTATTTATTACCCATTGCTATTAGTACTTGGTTTGTTAACAAAAAAGCTGGCTTCGTGATTTGTGGATTAAGTGCGATCGCGGAGCATTTCATTCATAGAAATATTGATATTGGGCAATTCAAAACTTTTAGTTTTTATTGGAATACTGGCGTTATTTTGGTCTTGTTTTCCACCATATCTTATTTACTATCTAATCTACGTTTGTCTTTAGACCGTGAAAGGGAACTAGCAAGAATTGATGATAAAACCGGAGTAGCTAATAAACGGTTGTTTTTAGAGTTAGCGGGTCTAGAAGTCAAAAAATCCAATCGATTTAGACACCCCTTAACAGCCATCTACATGGATATTGATGACTTTAGACAGCTCAATGAAACTTTGGGATATGCCGTTGGCGACAAACTATTAAAGGCAGTTGCTGAAACAATCAAATATAATCTTCGAGAAACCGATATCATAGCTCGGATTGGAGGAGATGAATTTATCATTCTCTTGCCAGGAAGCGGATATGAATCTTCACAAACTGTAATTTCCAGGCTGCAAAAACAACTTTCAGAAATGATGCAAGAGAACCAATGGGCGGCAACATTCAGTATTGGTGCAGCAACTTTCATCAATCCCCCGAAGTCAGTTGAAGAAATGATCCATCGAGCCGATCGATTCATGTACATAGCTAAAAAAAATGGGAAAAATCAGCTCAATCACCAACCGACAATATGAGAAGATTTTGAGATTATCGGCTAGTGCAAGAAGGCTCCAAGGCAGAAGGGATATTGCTTGTACAGTAAGCTTTTTAACCTTTTTGGACTGGTGGGTTATTTTC
>JBFLZA010000836.1:0-3457 GCA_040756535.1 Cyanobacteriota bacterium | reverse complement strand
AAGCCTTTTATGCCGAACCGGGCGCATTGGTTAAATCAGGACAAGTGCTAGTTCGCATCGGCATTGAGCGCACTCCTCAAGAAGAGCAAGTTCGCTTACAAACCGAACGCTCTCAAGATGAACAAATTCGTACTCAACTGGCAAATGTCCAGTTGCAAGGAGAAGTTCAGACAAGTGCTACTCAGCTAGCTGCTGAAAAACAATCTCTGGATGCTTTGAGAAACCAGTTACAAAGCTTGGACATTCAATATCAAGCCGTGCAGAGAGTGGATATGCAACTAGCGACCCAGGAGTTGCGGCAAAAACAAGCCGATGTCGAAGGCGCGATCGCAAAAGCCACAGCAGCTCGTACCGATTATGATCGTTATCACTCCTTACTTTCCGCAGGAGCAGTAACGAAACAGCAGACCGAGCATCTGCGGTTTCTGTGGGAATCGGCCGAGGCTCAAGTTAAGCAAGCTAAAGCCGCTCTGAGTTCTGCTCAAGCGTCCTTAGAAGCTTCCAAAAACGGCGTTTCTCTCTCGCCCCAAAATAGTTTAGGCAGTTCTCTAGCCGATCAGCGCAGTAAGTTGCAGCAAGCAATCCAATCTCAAGAGATGGCGGTGAAAACCTTAGAGGCACAAGTGGCTAGCGGCTATCAGCAAGTCAAGCAAGCCAAGTCTCTCTACCAAAATCACTCCTCTCCAGGCACAGAGAGTAAACAGCCCGCTTACTTTGCCAAAGAGCAGAAAGTGTCCGCCGCCCTCACCGGAGTTGTTTACAGCACCGAGCGAGAGCTAGGCGAACGAGTAAACCAATCTGAACCAATTCTAACACTGCTGGATTGCAATGACCTCTGGGTTGAGACCGTTGTTAGAGCAGATCAAGCCAGTGGCATCGATACTCAAAAGCCAGTCAGCGTTCAGTTGATCGGCTCTACCGAAACGATTTCCGGTGAAGTTGACATCATCCAACCGATCAGCGGCATTCAAGCGATCGCAGAACGCACCAAGCTAATGCAAGTTCAGGCACTTTTACCTGCCATTCCACCGAAATTAGTGGGGCAAGCGTTGGCACGAGTTACTGTGAGAATTCCGCCCCCACCCCAACATATGCAGTCTCAACAGTTCTGTGGTTTGGGACAGGCAGCACGTATAACTTTTAGCAAGAAACCTTTGGCTCAGATTAAGAACTTTAAATTGAATATTGCTGCGAACTGAGACAGATAGTTTTCTCGCGCTGATATCAAGTTCAATTCATTGGATGGATGACTAATGTTATGAGTCATTCGTCTAGCAAGAGGTTGAAAGGGACGCTCATGAGAGTCGAAGAGAGATTTACTCAGGCAAGTTAAACGAACCGTCAAATCTAGCCTAAGTACTGTTTGAACATCTCCACTCTCTGGCAAGAGCTTACCCGGCTTCGATAGCTATAATTTGTCCTGCTTGTGCGATAAGCCAAGCGAATCGAAGACCAGAATCTTTCTTCAGTAATCACTCCCAGCGCTGGAAACTTAAGCATTGTTACTTCCAACCGCTAAATCAATGAATAGCTAGATTACTGAACCAAAGCTCTAATCCAACAAATTCAATCTTTCCATCAAACAACGTTCTCATCTTCAATCTAGAACTATCCCAAAAGTGGTTTAAGACAATTAAAACCACAAATGTACAATAGCTTCACACAAAGTTGAGTTTGTGATTGGAACTGTTGAGATAGAATTTCATGGATTTAAATGGGTAAAAATAAAACTAAATTTTTCTTCCCAACTTCCATGAATCGTGATACAAAAAAATAGAAGCCTGAGAAAATTATGACTCAGAATTTTTTTGAAAATCAATTGTGCCTCAGTCGTCTAAGCTTGCATTACTATGACTCCTCGTAACTGATTAAATCGGAGTCCTACCTAGAAGATTTATTTTCAGTCATCAAAACTAGTCATTCATTCACATTCATTATTGAGGAGCTTTACGATGCGAGTACTTGTTTGGGGTTTAGGTTACGTTGGTACCGTTGTTTCAGCTTGTCTTGCACAATCCGGCCATGAAGTTATTGGTATTGAACTGAGTGCAGAAAAAGTCAAAACATTCAATGAAGGGCGCAGCCCAATTAAGGAACCGGGTTTAGATGCACTCATCCAAGAAGGGATAGCGGCTGGGCGTTTGCGGGCCGTAATCGATGGTGAGCAGTATGTACCTTGGGCAGACGTTTCACTAATCTGCGTTGGTACACCCAGTATGGCGGATGGCAGTCCCATGCTAGATTACATCCAAGGTGTTGCTCAACAAATTGGGCATGGAATACGGCATTCAGAACGCTATCACGTTGTTGTGCTACGCAGTACAGTGTTTGCTGGTGTTGCCCGTAAGTTCTTGTTGCCATTGCTGGAAATGTATTCGCAACGGTCAGCTGGAGCAGATTTCGGTCTAGTCGTGAACCCAGAATTCTTGCGCGAAACAGATGCCATTAAAGATTTTTACGCACCCCCCTACACAGTGGTTGGTGAGTTAGATCCTCGTTCCGGCGACCAAATCGCATCCCTCTATGAAAATATTGAGGCTCCCCTCTACCGTGTGGCTTTGGAAGAAGCCGAAGTCCTGAAGGTTGTCAACAATGCATTCCACGCTCTCAAAGTGGGATTTGGCAATGAAATTGGCCGTGTCTGCGATCACTTAGGTATCGACAGTCATGTCGTCATGCAACTCGTTTGCGCCGATACCAAACTCAACATTTCCCCTGTCTATCTCAAACCCGGTTTTGCCTTTGGTGGCTCTTGCTTGCCCAAAGACTTACGCTCTCTAACCTTCCACGCTCGTCGCTTGGGGGTAGAAGTTCCCATCTTAGATGCCATGTTACCCAGCAACCGTCTACAAGTAGAGGCAGCACGAATCAAAATCCACGAATCGGGCGCGAAGCGTATAGGCATCTTGGGCTTAAGCTTTAAGGCAGGTACAGATGACTTGCGTGAAAGCCCAATGATCAGCCTGGTGCGCGAACTGTGGCAAGATGGGCTGGAAGTGATGATCTATGACCCAGATGTCAATCCAGAAATCCTGTTAGGCAGCAACCTCTATTACCTAAAACGCCAGTTACCTCAAATCGATCAGATTCTACGCAGTGACCTTCAAGAGGTATTGAATGCCTGTCAAACTATAGTAGTTTGCCAGAAACGTCCAGAATTTATCGCAGCATTACAGGAACTCAATAGCAACACTGCTGTAATTGACTTGGTGCGATTGAACAAAGGGGCTTCCTTACCGGGCATTGTCAAATATGAAGGTATTTCTTGGAACAAAAATGGTGCAACCAAGCTATCACCTGCAAGCTTCAACGTTGCGGCAGCCCACACAAAAATTGCTGCCGAAATCTCGCAGTCGCAACTCAGCGCTGCTGCTGACGCGAACACTGCCGTTAATGCTCTGCAACTGAGTAAGAATGGCGCAGCTCACGCAACCCATTAATTACATCCTTAGGACTT
>JBFLZA010000835.1:0-3468 GCA_040756535.1 Cyanobacteriota bacterium | reverse complement strand
TTCCTGGCTGAGTATCTGCCGAGGCTAGGGGTTCTACCTCCAAACTTAGCAGCATCCCCTGTTGCTTAATCTGCACCAACTTTCCACCCTCTACTGCCGCTACTGTAATTTGTCCTCCTGGTGCTGAAACGTTTCCAGTACTGACAACATTGCCACCTAGCAGTGTTAAGTCTCCCCCACTTACACTTAGGTTGCCTGCATTAATAATTGCTCCTGGCTGATTGACATTGAAAGCAAAGCCACTGGGAGTACCGTCGAGGGCAGCATGGTTATTGGCACCAGCAGCATTGAACCAGTTATTGCCAAAACCGATACTTGTAGCGGTGGTAGCGGTGAACGAGGCTGGCACGTTCAAGGTTGCGCCTGAACCAAACACAATTCCAGCAGGATTCATCAAATACAGGTTAGACTGTCCGCCCGTAACTTGAATGAGTCCGTTAATAATTGAAGGTTCGCCCCCCATAACTCGCCCTAAGATATTGCGGATATTCGGGTTAGACAGAAAGTTGGCGATTTGCCCAGAGTTCAGACCAAATTGCTGGAAGCTGTGGAAGAGATTTTGATTGTCTCCTGATAGCTGCCCACCTGTGATATTAAATTGGTTGGGGTTGCCTGCATCCGGGTTAACGTTGGTGTTCGTGCCAGGTTCTTGAGTGATGGGTGGCACCTGTGCTGCAAGAGGGGGACACAGTGCAGCTATCATCAAGGGAGTTGCGATCGCACCTAGAACCTTTGCGATCGACCCAATCATACCGACCGTTGCTCGTTTCATCGTAGTCTTGCTCAAATATGTTGAATGTTGGCAACCCGGTTCAAGGCGAAAGAAACTGCCTTAACCCCTCTCAGTCGGTAATCACCTGAATGTCTAATTAAAACCTCTAACTGCCGATAGTTGGCAATTTTTCATAATTCTTTTCCATCCATTGCCGTAGCGTCATTCGATTTTGGATGTTGGATTGTCCCCACGACTGAACGTCAGGGGCTTGAGACTTTTTTATTTTTTGATCAGTTGAAGTTTAGGGGAAAAAATGTTTACGAAACTTCATTCAAGTCAGTTAACTTCTGATAAATTTTTTGCCTCCTCTTTCTCTTGTGTTGGCAGACAAGAGCCGACGATTTCTAACTTGCCATCACTATTGGCTCTCAATTCAGTTGCATGACAACTCGTTGGAACACTACTCGAACTCACATCAAGAATTTCACCTGCATAACCAACTAAAGATGAAGAGGTAGTAGAGGTCTCACTCTGCGTCTTCTTCTCTAATTCTGTAGGGGGTCTGTCTGTTGTTTGAGTTGTCGTGTTGTTTGACGTATCAGAAGTTGAAGAATTGGTCGCAGTAACCGAATTGGTTGAGGTTGTCTGGTCGGTAACAATAACCGGATTGGTTGGAGTTATCGGGTCAATGACTGGGTCGGTAACAATAACCGGATTAATTGGAGTTGTCGGGTTGATAGGGTTCGTAGGATCGGTGGGATTGGTGGGAACTGGAACTGGGTCAAAAGCTATATTTTGAGTCCCTCCATAAAAACTACCATTGCTTCCAGCGCCTATAACAATTGCACCAACAGTACCGCTACCATCAGCAGGAAAAGCCTGTGAAGGAAATACTAAAGGTTCGTAGATTTCATTTTTAACAATGTCATTTGTATAATTATCAGGAGTAATAGGTACATAAGAAGTACCATCATTTAAGACAAATTCATCGTTGCCAGGGACAACCCTACCGCTAATTTTTGATCCACTATAAAAACCGGCATTTCCACCTTGCACCAGAATGCGACTCGTACCACTGCCAATAGGAAGTGTCTGATCTATGAGAGTTCTTGATGCCTCTCCATATCGAATCGTGATGGGGGCAGTATTAAAACCACCAGCAGGTCTGGCAATAATACTGATAGGAAGAGCGTCCGCGAATTTTATCCTTACTGATTGGTTAGGATTAACTTGAATCCCCTTACTATCAAGGAATGCTCCTAAACTGGGATTGGCATTAGGAGAAGTGATGTATCCATCTACAAAGCCACCGTTGTCAACAGAACTTGTAGCCTGAAAAAGACCAGCGGCTCTAATATCAACTCCATTCGCTCCGGCATCAATTGTTTTAACGACTATATTGCCGTTTGTAGAAGTCAATTTTACAGAGCTATAGGCAGCATAACTGAGACCACCTGTGGAAATATTTCCTGTTGTGATGTTGCCCGTAGCAGACAAGTCTACAGAACCTGCCGTAGTTCTAATATCTCCTGTAATAATCTTGCCTGGGGCAGATATTGTTACAGAACCCCCGTCAAGGATGGAGGAATCTCTACCAATCTTGTTTACCACTACATCACCGTTTTCCACCTGCACATTAGAACCTGTCAGTTCTACCTGTCCCTGGCTATTAACCGCCAACCCGGTAGCATTTCCCCCACTGCCGCCTGTGAGTAATTCTGGTAGAGACTGAATCGGTAACGTCCAATTAGCTGGCATCGTACTCGCTGCTGTTAGGGGTTGGACTTCCAGACTGAGTAGCTGCCCGTCTTGGCTAATACGCACAAAACTTGTACCTGGTATTGCCGCAACTGTAATTTGACCCCCTGGTGAATCGAATCCCTTTGTCGGTTTAGCATTGAGTTGACCCGTACTGGCAACAGTGCCGCCCAACAACATTAAGTCGCCGTTCTCGTTATCCAGGTTAGCCGCATTGACAATCACCCCTGGCTGTGCAGTTGAGAAAGCAAACTGGTTGGGGGTGCCCACTAATGCTGCATAATTATTAGCACCACTGGCATTGAACCAGTTATTGCCGAAACCAATGCTTGTTGCTGTAGTGGCAGTGAAGCTAGCAGGCACATTTAAGCTGGCATTCTGACCAAAAATAATTCCGGCGGGATTCATCAGGTAAAGATTTGGAGTCCCACTTCCTCCCTGCACCGTAACTTGAATTAGACCGTTAATTAGGGAGGGTTCGCCACTGACAACCCGACTTAAAATATTACGAATATTCGGGTTCGCCAGAAAATTAGCAATTTGGTTTTGATTCAAGCCAAACTGCTGGAAGCTATGGAAGAGATTCTGTTCGGTTCCAGTACCCGATAGCTGCCCACCCGTAATGTCAAAGGTATTGCCGTTCAGATTAACGGTGCTGTTAGAACCGGGTTCTGCACTAATTTGCCCTAGGGCTTGCTGTGGGGCGTACAGGATTAGTGAAGCGGCTAGGAAGGAACTCGCTATCTCGAAGGGGAGTGCACTTGCACTAAGCATACCAACCTTTGGGGCGATCGCATCTAGAATGTTTGCGATCGCTCCACTCATACCGACTGTTGCTCGTTTCATCGTTATCTTGCTCAAATATGTTGAATGTTGGCAACCCGGTTCAAGGCGAAAAAAACCTGCCTTAACCCCTGTAGATCGGTAATCACCCTTAATTCTAATTAGAACCTTTGACTGCCGATAGTTGGCAGTTTTTCATAATTCTTTTCCAC